>JBBSEL010000182.1:0-6965 GCA_038239755.1 Chloroflexia bacterium
AAGCGGGGCCTTCGGAGGCTTATACATCCCCTTCCACTACGTCTGGACGCTGTTCACCCCCGACGGCTTCGGCAACCCCGCCCACGGCACCTGGTGGGACCCCGGCTCCAACTACAACGAGTCGAACACCTATATCGGCGTGCTACCCCTGCTGCTGGCCCCGTTCGCCCTGCTGGGGCGCGGGCGGGATCACCGGCGGTTGGTCCTCTTTCTGGTCGTGCTGATCGTGCTGGCGCTGGGGACCGCCTACCACTGGCCGGTGATCTACCAGGTGGTGACGACGGTGCCGATCATGAGCATCGGGGCCAACCAACGGATGGTCCTGCTGGTGCAGTTCGCGCTGGCCCTGCTGGCGGGGATGGGCACCGAGGTGCTGGGGCAAACGCTGACGGCATCGCGCCGTCGTCTGCTGGCGGTGTGGGGGGGCGGCACCGCTGTGGTCCTCCTCAGCGCGGCGGTGGCCTGGGGGTTCCGGCGCGGGGTCTTTCTGGTGCCCGAAGTAAGTAAGCTGGCGAACCGGGTCTGGCAGGACGGCATCACCCGGCTGGTCCTCCTGGCGGTGGGGGGCAGCGTGCTACTGGCCCTGGTCATCGTGCTGCGGGATCGGCGGCCCCGGCTCGCCCGCGGCCTGCTGGCGCTGCTGCCACTGGTGATCCTGGCCGATGTGGGGCAGGCGCGGGGCGATTTCAACCCCACCGTCGCCCCGGCCAACTACTTCCCCGCCACGCGGGCCACGCGCTTTTTGCAGGCTCAACCGGGCCTCTTCCGCGTGGCCGCCGTCGGTGACCTGTTCGCGCCCGAAACCAATCTGGTCTACGGGCTGAACGCGCTGGGCGGCTATGATGCCCTGGAGCCGCGCGGCTTCAACGATTTCGCGGTGCATATCGGTCGCCCGCTGGTGCCGCCCGGCACCGGGGGGTTCCACCCGTTCACCACCCTCCAGACGCGGGTGATCAACGTGCTGAACGTGCGCTACCTGCTGACCGCGCCGGGGACCGACCCCAATTATTACCCCGATACCAAGCAGGAGACGAACAACGACACGGTGGGGGAGATCCGGGGGGACCGCCGCCCCGGCCAGATCTTCCGCCCCACCCGCGACAACCTGGCCCGGATCGAGGTGCTGGGGGCCACCTTCGCCCATACCCTCAGCGGATCGTTGATTTTCCACCTGAAAACCGACCCCGCCAGCCCGACCGATCTGGTCACGCAGATATTGGATGCCAAGTGGCTGGCGAACAACCAATACTGGGCGATCACCTTCCCGCCGATCCGGCAGGCGAAAGACCGGAGCTTCTACTTCTATTTCGAGTCGCCCGACGCGCCGGAAGGGCACGCCGCCACGCTCTGGTTTAACGAAGACGATGCCTACCCCGACGGCACCCGCACCAACCGGGGCAGCGTCAACCGGGGCGACCTGACCTTCCGCGCCTGGTCGCTGCTCGACCCCGATACCCCCTGGTTCGTGCGGGTGCTGGACGGCGGGGCGACGGGGGCCAGCGTCTGGGAGAATCACCAAGAGTTGTCTCGCGCCTGGCTGACCCACACGGTGAAGGTGCTGCCCAGTGCCGATGATCAGTTGGGCACGTTGCGCCAGCCCACGTTTGACCGCGCCGGGGTGGCCCTGCTGGCCGAACCCCTGGCCCCCACGCTGCCCCTGCCCGCCACCCCCCCACCTGCCGGGTCGGACACGGTGACGATCACCCACTATGCGCCGGATACGGTCGAGATCGCCACCACGAGTCCGGCGGCGGGCCTGCTCATCCTGGCCGATGAGGTCTTTCCCGGCTGGAGCGCCACGGTCGATGGGCAACCCAGCCCGATTCTGACCGCCGATCATGCCCTCCGCACCGTCTATGTTCCCGCAGGCGAGCATGTCGTCCGCTACCACTATGCGCCGCTGTCGTTCACCCTCGGCGCACTGCTCAGTTTGGGCAGCCTGATCCTCCTGGCACTATTGGTGCTAGGGCCGCTGCGTCGCCGGGGGCACCCGGCAGCATAGCAGCACGTCTGTCCCGCCGTTTCTTGCGTATAGTCGGAAAGAGATGCGATCACCAGCGGCTATCAGGAGGAAGCAATCGTTCATGAAGGTATTGATTGTGGGCGCGGGCCTCGCGGGGCTGGCCTGCGCGCAGATTTTGCACGAGCAAGGGATCGATGTCCAGGTGTTGGAAGCCAGCGACGGGGTCGGCGGGCGGGTGCGGACCGACCAGAAGGACGGGTTCTTGCTCGACCGGGGCTTCCAAGTCCTCTTTACCGCCTACCCTGCCGCCAATCGCCAGTTGGACCTGGCGGCGCTCGACCTGTGCAAGTTCGCCCCCGGCGCGATCATCGCCCACCGCACCCACCGCTATGTGCTGACCGACCCGCTGCGCGACCCTGGCGACGGGCTGCGCGCCGCCCTCACGCCCGCCGTCACCCTGGCCGACAAGTTCCGCACCGTGGCCCTGGCCGCCGAACTGCGGGCGCAGACGATTGACGAACTGCTGCGCGGCGAGGACGAAAGCACGCTGGCCTACCTCCAGGGCCGGGGCTTTTCGCCCAACTACATCAACGGCTTCATCCGCCCGTTTTACGGCGGCATCTTCCTCGACCGCAGCCTGGCGACCAGCGCCAAGTACTTCCGCTTCGACTTCAAGATGCTGGCCGAGGGCGACACCGTAGTGCCCGCCACCGGGATCGGAGCCATCCCGGCGCAGATGGCCGGGCGGCTGGGCGACCGGGTGCGGCTGAGGGTGCGGGTCACCCGCCTCTTGCGCGGCGGCGATGGGGCGGTGCGCCGGGTGCAGAGCGCCGACGGCACCGAGTGGACGGCAGACCGGGTGGTGCTGGCGGTGGAAGCGCCCGAAGCCGCCCGCCTGGCCGGGCTACCCATGCCCGAGGCGCATGTCGGCACGGTCAACCTCTACTGGGCCGGGCCGCGCTCGGTCTACGGCGGGATCAAAGTCGTGCTCAACGCCAACCCGCGCCCGTTCCTGAACAACGTGATGCAGATCACCAACGTCGCCCCCGGCTATGCCCCCGCCGGGCAGCATCTCCTGTCGGCCTCGGTGCTGGGCGTGCCGCCGGGCGAGGATGACCACCTGTTCGCGCAGGGGCTGGCCGACCTGCGCCGGATGTTCGCCGGGGACCGGGCCGCCCTGGCAGCGGTGGAGGCGCTACGCCCCGTGGCCCTCTACCGCATCCCCTACAGCCAGTTCGCCCAGCCGCCCGGCATCCACCCGACCCTGCCCGACAACAGCACGCCGATCCCCCACCTGCTCTTTGCCGCCGAGTTCACCGAAGCCAGCAGCCAGAACGCCTCGCTGATCAGCGGCGAGAAAGCCGCCGCGCTGTTGACCGGGGGTTAGGGGTTGGGGGTTAGTAGCAGGCGGTTAGTCACAAAGGGCCAGGTTCTCACGCACAAAAAGCAGGAGTGGCAATGGCGCGTTCGGATCAACCGGCGCGTTCGGATCAACCGGCACGTTCGGGTTCTGTTGCTGCTGCGTCGCCGGGTTCGGCACGTCGCGCCAGGCTTCCAGCGTCACCGGGACGCTGATCGTCTTGCCGTCGCGGATGACCGTCAGGGTCACCTTGTCGCCGACCTTCTTGCTGTTCAGGTAGCCGGTGAGGTCGGTCACCGAGCCGACGGCGTGGCCGTCCACTTCGGTGATGATGTCACCGTACGCCCCGCTGTTGGTGGTCGTCGGATCGACGCCCTTCAGACCCGCCTTCGAGGCCGGGCTATCGGCCACCACTTCGGTCACCAGCACGCCCTTTTGCACCGGCAGGCTCAGGCTGCTGGCGATCTGCGGGGTGATCTCGCCGCCGCGGATGCCGATCCAGGGGCGGGTCAACTGCGCGCCGATCTGAAGCTGCGGCAGCAGTTCCTTGGCGCGGTCAATCGGGATAGCGAAGCCGATGCCGACCGAGCCTTCGACCGGACTTTCGATGGCGGTATTAATACCGATTACCTGGCCCTGGTCGTTCAGCAGCGGGCCACCCGAGTTGCCGGGGTTGATCGGCGCGTCGGTCTGGATCATCCCGTTCATGGTCCGCCCGTTGGTTGGGGTCCAGTCGCGGTTGACCGCGCTGATGATGCCCGCCGTTACGGTGTGGTCCAGCCCGAACGGATTGCCGATGGCGATGACCGTATCACCGACCTGCACGTTGGCCGAGATCCCCAGTTGGGCGATGACCAGCTTGTCTGCCGGAATGTTCGCCTGGATCACGGCCAGGTCATCCTGCGGGGCGGTGCCGACCACGGTCGCGTCGAGTTGCGTCCCGTCGAGCATGAGCACCCGCACCGTCTTGGCGTTGTTCACCACATGATTATTGGTCAGGATGTGGCCTTCCTTATCGAGGATAATGCCCGTCCCTTCCCCTTCGCCGCCGCCAAAGCGCCCGCCCCCATTCAGGGTGACGCCCACCTGGACGATGGCCCCGGCCACCTGCTTGTAAACCTGCCCGATGGTCGAGCTTTGCGCCGTGATCGGGTTCGCCGTCACCGGATTCGACGCGACCGGCGCGGGCGCGTTCTGCGCGGTAGTCGCCGCTGGGGCGCGGAGCATCAGCGCCGTCATCCCACCGCCTACGCCACCAACCAATAAGCCCAAAATCAGACCGGCGCTTAACAGCAGCCAACCCATACCGCCCATCGCCCCGCGACGCTTCGGGGCCACCGGGGGTAACACCGGCGCTTCCGGCAGCGGGGTCGTCACCCGGGGGCGGGGCGCAAATTCGCTGCGGGCGCGGTCCATCGGGCCGGGCACCACATCACCATAGATAGGTTCTTCAGCCATCACTCGTTCCTTTCGTTATACCCGCTATATCGGGCAAAAGGGGGACCGGAAAAGATCCCCGCTGTGTTTAATGACCAGCATCATAGTCCTCAACGGCCTACCTCATCTATTATACCGGATATAGTTAAACCGTATCTTAGAGCCACATTAAAAACAGTTAAGAATCAGGGGCACTCCGCCGTGCACCGACAACAGCCCGAAACTCGCCAGGCACGCCGCTGCCCCGCAGCGCGATATTAGTGCCAGGTCCTAGCCTTAATATACTACGCCATGAGGGCGCAATAATCTTGACTGACTACTACTAAGAAGATATAATGAAGTTAAACCGATTCAGGGATAGTACTATAGTAGAGACCGCTTGCTACTCCTGGGATCGATGTGGCGCGAGATGGGACCCCTCCACAGAGGACAGCAGGACCAAGCGAGGATGCCTGGCGGATCGTGGCTAGCCGTAACGCGCAACCTCTAAGCGGTCCAACACAAACCAGAGGACCAAAATCGTGCCTGGAGTAGTAAGACGGGCCTTCCCGCAACCGGGCCTGGCCGCCATCGTCAGCGTACTGGCGTTGGCGACGCTGGCTGCCGGTTGGGAGCTACAAGGGAGTACCCCGATCAGTGGTGTACAGGGGCTGCGCACCCTCCTTCTCTTCTTAGGAATCATCGCCGCCTACCAGTTCCCCATCCACGTTAGCCACCACCTGAAGGTCGAGATGACCACCGTCCCGACCTATCTAATAGCCGCCCTTTTACCCACGGCATCTCTGGCCGCTTTGGCTGCCGGGCTGGGCATCCTGACCGGTGAACTGCTCATGCGCACACGGCGTGGCAACTACTGGAGCGATGTGTTCACTGCGGCGAGCCGCTTCACGCTGGTCGTGTTTATCAGCGCAGCAGTGGGGCAGCTGATCCAGGGGGACACCGCCACCCACCTCGTCGCAGTAGCCGTGGCGCTCTGGGCCGGAGATATACTCACCGCCCCGCTCGCCCTCGGCCCGATGTCGGGCGAACGCCCCCGGCGGATCATCGCCGGGGTGGCCCGGAACACCTTCCTGGGGGAGGGGGCGCAATACCTGCTGGGGATGCTGGGGGCACTGGTGGTGACCACGCAATTGTGGATGCCCGTCCTATTGGTGGTGCCGACGGCGCTGATCTATCGGGCCTTCAAGCGGGTCAAAGAGATGCGTTCCAGCACCCGCCGGATGCTGGAACGCATGGCCGATGCGGTCGATCTGCGCGACCCCTATACCGGGGGGCACTCTCGGCGCGTCGCCGAATTGACGACGCACACCCTGCGGGAATTGGATGTGCGGGGGCCGGAAGCCGAGCTAATCACCTGGGCGGCGCGCATCCACGACATTGGCAAAATCGGCATACCCGACCATATTTTGAACAAAAGCGGGCCGCTCCTGCCCGATGAACGGGCCATCATGGAAACGCACCCGGTACGGGGCGCGGAACTGCTGGCGCGCTACCCCGACTTCGCCCGCGGGGTGGCGATCGTGCGGCACCATCACGAACAATGGGATGGCAACGGCTATCCGGGCCGGTTGCGGGGCACCGATATTCCGTTCGGGGCGCGCGTGGTCGCCGTGGCCGACAGCTACGACGCGATGACCACCAAGCGCCCCTACCGGCAGGCAATGGCGGTGGAGAAGGCCGTGCTGATCCTGCAACAGGGGCGGGGGCAGCAATGGGACGCGGAGGTGGTGGATGCCTTCCTGCGCGCGCTGGCCGAACGGGAGGGTCCCCCCGTTGCTGCCTTCCCCCTGTTAGCCAATAACCCCAGGACGGAGGTTAGTGTCGAGCAAAGGGTGTGAATGTAGGCCGCTGCAAGCGAAAGACACCTCTACCAAAACGGACTGGACACAGCAAACCACCGGTAGCTATCGCGTGTTAGTTAATCAAAAGGAGTAGTAGCGATGAAACGACTCAAGGAATATCGCCTGCGGGCCGCGACCGCCTGTCTAACGGGCCTCGTCCTGACCGTGAGCGGGGGATGGTTCGCCCCGAGCGCCCACGCCCTGAGCAGCGGCTGCCGCTCGGATCCCATTGTCGTCCTGAGCAATGGGGCAATCATCGACATCAGCGCCTCGTTGCAAACCGATCGGACCAACGTGGACCATATCGCCTACATCCTCCATATTCCCCAGAGCATCTGGGTGGTGAGCGTTGTGGGGACCGGGT
>JBBSEL010000183.1:0-6959 GCA_038239755.1 Chloroflexia bacterium
CGCATCACGTTTCACGCATCCCCGCCGCCTGCCTGCTCTGCCGCGCGCTGGCGTTCGTCCTCTTCCATCTTCTGGCGCAGGCTGAGCGGGCGCATGTCGGTCCAGACCTCTTTGATGTAGGCCAGGCACTCGTCCTTGGTGCCTTCTTTGCCCGCGTCGGTCCAGCCGAGCGCGTTCTCACGGGCGGCGGGCCAGATCGAATATTGTTCCTCGTGGTTCACCACCACTTTGTAGATCGTCGTGTCCTCTTGCTCGTCCCGATTCATGGATACGTCCTTCCGGGCACGCGGCCCCTGCTAGCGCCCCTGCTGCCTCGTGGCCGGGGGTTGCTGGTGTCCCCGCCGCTGCTATTGTAGCCTCGGCGCGGCGGGGCGGCAAGCGGGGCGAGGCGGTTGGTCCGGTCTATCCGCATGGTATAATACCTGCGGGCGCGTCGCTCCGCAACTCTGCTGTCAGCCGCCCGTTTTGTCTATAGAACCGGCCCGGCGCGGGGCTTCCTGTCTGCGGAACCCTGGCCCCTGGTCGCCGATCATTAGAGGAGATCTTTATGTCCAAACGATTTGCGTTGGCCGCGTTACCGGGCCTGGCGCTGCTGTTGCTCGGCGCGGCGGGGGTGCTGGGCACGGCCCACGCGGCCCCGACTGCCGATGCGTTTGCCCGCGCCGATTTCGAGCGGGTGTGGACCCGCACCGACTGGCTGGTGAAGTTCGCCGGGCTGTCCCGTGCCTGGTACTGGGGGCCGGACCCGCGCCGCGCCACCTATGAAGTGTTTGACGAAGCGCCGGGCCACATCCGCCTGGTGCAATACTTCGACAAGAGCCGGATGGAGCCGAACGTGCTGGCCGGGCAGCCGACGCCGGAGCCGGGGTCCAAGTGGGCGGTCACCAACGGCCTGCTGGTGGTGGAACTGATCGCCGGGCAGCAGCAGTTGGGCGCGTCGCGCTTTGTGACCACCCGCCCGGCAGACATCCCCCTCGCCTCTGATGCCGACGACGCGAACGGCCCGACCTACACCACCTTCCGCCGCCTGTCGAACACCCCCGTCGAGTATCACCCTGCCGACGACCACACCAACGGGCAGGTGATCGCCCTGATCACCGGGCGCGATGGCACCGTGCGTGACGACCCGACCAAGGCCCGCTTCAACGTGACCAACGCCCATTACGTGGCCGAAACCCACCACAACATCCCGACCGTCTTCTGGGCCTTCCTCAATTCGGTCGGCCCGGTGCGCGAGGATGGGCAGGTATCGAACCAGACGTTGTCGGACCCGTGGTTCTTCGCCACCGGCCTGCCGATCAGCGAAGCGTACT
This sequence comes from Chloroflexia bacterium, assembly GCA_038239755.1. GTDB lineage: Bacteria > Chloroflexota > Chloroflexia > QHBQ01 > JAICKM01 > JBBSAN01. Next base: position 1,314 of record JBBSEL010000183.1, read on the forward strand.
GGGCGCAGGTGAAAATCGGCGGGCAACTGAAAGACGTGTTGATCCAGGCGTTCGAGCGCCGCATCTTGACCTACAACCCGACCAACCCGGCAGGCTTCCAGGTGGAAATGGGCAACGTCGGCCTCCACTACTTCGACTGGCGCTATCCCCACGGCCTGCCCGCCCCCCTGCCCACGGCGGTGCCGTGACGAGTGGTCAGTGGTCAGTGGTCAGTAGGTGACGAGTGGTTGGTGGTTGGTGGTTAGAGAGACGCATCACGCATCACGCATCACGCTTCGGGTACTGTTCCAGGGCCACCTGCGCGGCGATCATGTCCCACAGGCCATAGGTGCGGTGCAGGCGGGTTTCCAACTGGGCGTGCAGGGTCTGGCGATCCGGGGTGGCCGGGACATCGCGATCGATGGCGGCGTGGATGAGGGCGGTCAGGGGGTCGATGCTGGTGTGAAGGTCGGCCACGGTGGTCCCGGCGCGCAGCCGGGGTTTCACAACCTGATCGACATAGGTGCGGTAGACCTCGCCGGTCAGGTCGCGGAGGCTCATCACCAGCCCGTCATAAGCCACGGCGGACTGCCCCTGGAGCCGGGCCGCGTCGCCGGGCGATCCGGCGTGGGCCAGTTTGTCGGCGGCCCAGTCGGCCACAATCACGTCGCGGTGCGCGGTGAGAAAGTCAAAGAGGGAGATCATCGCGGCCCCTTTCTGTTTTGTGACAGGGCGGACGCTTACTACTTGATCAGGTATTATACCACATCCGCGCGGGCCGCACGCCCCGGATGGGAGATCCGGGAGCCTGCCTGATGCTGGACCACCAGACACAAGCGGCATATGATCAGATCGCGGCGGAGTATGCCGCCCGGCAAACAGAGGAGCCCCCGGCGGAGTTAATCCCGTTTGCCGCTGGGCTATTGGCGCGGATGCCGTCGGGCACCCGCTTGCTGGACCTGGGCTGCGGGCCGGGGCGCGACCTGGCCTGGCTGGCGGCGCAGGGGGCGGATGCTGTGGGCTGCGACCTGTCCGCCGGGATGCTGGCCCAGGCGCGGGCGCGGGGGAGCCGCCCGCTGGTGCAGGCCGACATGCGCCGCCTGCCGTTCGCCGCCGGGACGTTCGGGGGGATCTGGTGCTGCGCCTCGTTCCTCCACCTACCCAAAGCCGACGCGCCGGGCGCGCTGGCCGAGATGCGCCGTGTGCTTGTGCCCGGGGGGTCGCTTTTCCTGGGGGTGCAGGAAGGCGCGGGGGAGGGCTGGGACGTGTACGGCTGGGCGGTGGCGCGCTTCTTCGCCCGCTACGCCCCCGCCGAGGTCGCCGCGCTCTTGACCGGGGCGGGCTTTGTCGTGACCACTCAGGGCCGCGGGGTCCACGGCCACCGCACCTGGCTCCAGTTCCTCGCCACGACGGAGGACTGAGGACTGAGGTTTGAGGTACAAGGTATGCCTGCCTTTTACCGACGTTCATCGCTCATCGCTCATCGCTCGTGGCTCATCCACACTATCCCGCACATGAAAAACCGGGCGGGCAGGCACAAAGAACCGGTTACAGCGCTTGGCTGCAACCGGTTGCAATGGGGTGCGTTAGCGGGGTTGGCGGGCGCTGCTTACGCGGCGGCCTCGCCCGACGAGCGCTGGCGGCGACGCCGCCGCGCAGGGGCGCGGTCGATGTCGGCGGGGCTGGGGCTGGCGCGGCGGGGGGCCGGCGCGGGCGGCGCGGACGAACGGGTGTCGGCAGGCCGGGCTGCCGGGCGGGTCGCCTGCCGCTCTGCCGGGGGGCTGACCGGGCGGCGGCGGGGGCCTTGCGGCTCGCGGGGCGGGCGGGCAAACTCGGTGTTGCGGGCCGGGGCCGGGGCGTTGTAGTCGAACCCAGGCAGGTTGCGGCGGGGCACTTTGGCCCCCAGCGCCCGTTCGATGTCGCGCACTGTGGCGGTATCCTCGTCGGTGACCAGGGTGAAGGCATCGCCCAGCCGGGCGGCGCGTCCGGTGCGCCCGATGCGGTGGGTGTAGGCATCCGCCGTGTCGGGGATGTCATAGTTGATGACGTGCGAAATGCCGGTCACGTCAATGCCGCGTGCCGCGATGTCGGTCGCCACCAGGATCTGGTAGGTGCCGTCGCGGAAGCCGTCGAGCGCCGCCTGCCGCCGGTTCTGCGACAGGTTGCCCTGGAGCGAGGCCACGCGGTAGCCCGCCTTCGCCAACTGCTCATCGAGCCGCTTGGCCCGGTGCTTGGTGCGGGTGAAGACCAGCACCGACTCGGTGTCGGTGTGGCGCAGCAGTTCCATCAGCAGCGCCGTCTTGAGATGCGCTGTGACGGGGTAGAGCGCGTGGGTCACCGTGCCCACCGGCACGGCCAGCCCGATTTGCACCGAGGCCGGGTCGCGCAGGACTTCGTCGACCAGCCGCCGAATATCGGGGGGCATGGTGGCCGAGAAGAGGAGCGTTTGCCGGGTGGTCGGCAGGTGGCGCATGATCCGGCGGATGTCGGGCAGGAAGCCCATGTCGAACATGCGGTCGGCCTCATCCAGCACCAGGATTTCCAGGTTGGACAGGTTGATCGTGTTCTCGCCCATGTGGTCGAGCAAGCGACCGGGGCAGGCCACCACGATCTCGACCCCCCGGCGCAGTTGCGCGGCCTGGGGTTGGTTGCTCACGCCGCCGTAAATGGTGATGCTGCGCAGCCCGGTCTGACGGCCCAGCGCGCTGATAGCCTGATGGGTCTGTTCGGCCAGTTCCCGCGTGGGGGCCAGAATCAGCGCCCGCACCCGCCCGCGCGGGCCGTCCAGCAGGCGCTGGAGAATGGGCAGCACAAAGGCGGCGGTCTTGCCGGTGCCGGTCTGGGCCAGGCCCATCACGTCGCGGCCCTGGAGGACCAGCGGGATGGCTTGCGCCTGGATCGGCGTGGGCACCTTGTAGCCGAGGGCTTGAATACCCGCAGCGATCCGTGGGTCAAAATTAAACGATTCGAAAGTCACAATCGATCCTTATCAATATGGGGTGCCCGGCGGCATACCACGCGCCCAACAAAAAGCCCGGTGCTGACCGGGCTCCAACAGAAGGCATATTGCATTACACTGGGCCTGTATCTATTATTCAACAGCTATAGTATACTCGCTTCTGGCGCAATAGTCAAGAGTGGGCGCGCCTGGCACCCACCCCGGCCCGGCGGCGACCCCCGATTCGGAGGGGCCGGGGCCTCTTGTGGCCCCGGCCCGTGCTATAATGAAGCTGGGCGCGTTGCAATACCTGCGGGTTCCGGTAGCGAACCCGCACCCACCTGAAGCCACTGCTGCGCTGGGTCTTTGTGGCCGCTCCTCTTGCGCCATACTATTTGGGGGTGTAGAATAGAGCTATGCCAACTCCTGCCCATTCTCTGACCGATGCGCAACGCCACCGCCTGCTCGACGCGCTCGACCGGCTCGCGATCAGCGAGACCCCTGCCGGGCGCACCCTCTTGCTGGCGAACCTGCCCCTGGCCCCGGTCGCCCTGTTGCCGCGCCACGATGGCAAGATCGATGATCTGGCCGCCCTGGTGGACGGCATCACCGAGTGGGCGGCATTGGAGGATGGCACCCCCGCCCTGTTGGGGCTGGTCGGCACGGCGCGCTTCTACAGCGCGGGCAGCCCCGCCGCCGACACCCTGCGCGACCTCTACCGCGAATTGGCCTATGCGGCTGCCGGAGGCACAGCGCCGGGGGTGATCGCCCTGGCCCGCCACCTGGGGCCGCAGGCCGCGCCCTATATGGGCGAACTATTGGTCCGCGCCTGGCGCGAGGTGCGCTTCGAGCCGGACGAACTGGCCGGGCACGCCGACTCGGTCTGGACGGTCGCGGCCCTGCCCGACAGCCAGTGTCTGATCACCGGCTCCCGCGATCAGACGTTGCGCCTGTGGGACCTGGCGAGCAAGCAGACGGTGCGGGTCTTCACCGGGCACGCCGACGAGATCAACGCGGTGGCGGTCAGCCCCGATGGGCGGCAGGCCTTGTCGGGGGCCGACGACCAGACGTTGCGCCTGTGGGATGTGGCGAGCGGGGCCTCCCTCCAGGTGTTGGCCCGGCACACCGCCTGGGTGCGTGCGGTCGCCTTCACCCCCGACGGGCAGCAGGCCGTCTCCGGCTCCCGCGATGAGACGTTGCGCCTGTGGGACCTCGCCAGCGGCGCATCGCTCCATACCTACACCGGGCACGCCTCGTGGATCCGCGCCGTGGCCGTCACCCCCGACGGTCGCCAGATCCTCTCCGGCTCCGAGGACAAGACGCTGATCCTCTGGGACCTCGCCAGCGGCGAACAGATCCGTACCTTCGTCGGCCACACCGACTGGGTCAACGCGGTGGCCGTCACTCCCGACGGGCGGCAGGCGTTGTCTGGCTCCGGCGACGGCACGCTGCGCCTGTGGGACCTCCAGACCGGGCGCGAACTGCGGACCTTCACCGGCCACAACGATTGGGTCAAGGCGGTGGCGATCACCCCCGACGGGCGGCACGGCCTGTCGGGCGGGGCCGACGGCTCGCTGCGCCTGTGGGACCTGGGGTCCACCCAGGTGCTGCGGACCTTCACCAACTTGGGCGGCTCGGTCGCCGCCGTCACCTGCACCCCCGATGGCCGCACCCTCGTGGCCGGGGGCTGGGATGGCCGCGTGCGCTTCTGGCGTGTGCCGGGGGGGTTGCTGGGGTAGGGCAGAGATCTGCGCGGCGACGGAGGCTCCATGCTGCGTTATTTGCAAACACTGCTTGATACGCTTAAGTCAGACCCTGCTGCTCCCGACGGCGGGGCGTACCCCTATCCCACGCTGCTGCCTCTGCTCCAGGTGCTCGCCACTCCGGCGGAGTACCAGCGGGTGATCCCTGCTAAACGGCTTTGGCGCAGTGGAAGCATCTCCCCAAGCGCATCCTACTGGAGCGTTATACCAACGTACACCTATGCGGAGTGCCCGTTCTGTGGGCGACGCTATCAGGAATCTGCCGACACCTATACCCTACTTGGATGGGCCATCAGCGCCTTCAGCGCCACGCTTTACACCGGACGCTTATACTATCCTACGCGGACATGGTGTCCTCATTTCGTGGGCATTCACGCCTTTATGAATTTCCATCAGACTGTGCCCTATGAGCTGGAATATTTTCAAAACAATTGGGGCGAGGTGCCTTATCTAACTCCCTGGTTTGTCCCGACGGATTTGGTTAGTTACGCCGTGCTGCACGCTTTGCCCATCTGTCGAATTGAAGGCGATCAGTTCGTGCCGCGTTATACCGTGTTCATCTTGACTTATTTCAGCAAGGACGGGCGCGACGTGCTTGGGCGGCACTATGCCAAAGAATGGGACCGCGGAGCACATGACCCGGAGTTTTACCCAAGTACCGTGATCCGTCCAGGCTACGACAAAGGCAACCTCTATAACCTGCCTTACTGGGCCACCAGCGGGCGGTTGGGCTGGCTAGATGTGACCGATCCTACCTTGCCACTGCGGATCGGATCAAATCTGGCCTGGCCGCACATGTATGATCAGATTCCTGGACGGCGGCGAGCCTTTAATTGGCGGCACACTAAGTAACTATCTCAAAATAGATCCAGGATACGTATACTCAGTAGAACCTTTGTGTCAGGAGTAAACGATGTCCAGGATCAAGAAACAAACGAACGAATTGCCTACGATCTGGCGGGTGCC
>JBBSEL010000184.1:0-6948 GCA_038239755.1 Chloroflexia bacterium
CGGAAGACCCGATGGCGGGTACAAGTGACAGTCCGAAGTTGTGGCTAATTCCTTGAGTATCAAAGCCATGTCCATCTTGGAGTACCTCAGCGTGAGGAGCATTTAACAGACGTAACCTGCTTCACCCCCCACGAACAATCAACTGCGGCTTACGATCCCAATCTCAAACCTCGTACCTCATACCTCAAACCTCCGCCAACTCCCCGTACCACCCATGCAACCAATCCAACACCTCCTGATAGCGCGGCGCGGGCAGGTTCTTATAGCTCGAAATCCGGTAACGCCGGTACATCTCCGAATACACCTTCGCATACCCGTTCTTGTCCCCCGCCGCCACCAGTCGCTGCCCCACATTCTTCACCGCCAGCGCAATCTCCGCCGCCTGCGCCTCGCTGATCGTACTCCCCCCGCTCAACTGCAACTCCAGATGCGACAGCCGCCCCTCCGTCTTCTGGATAAACCCGCGCATATAATCGGCCATCACCTCTTGCCGCCCGGCCACCTGCCCCAGCCGCCCCTCCATGTCCAACTGCTGCTGGGCCATATGCTGCACCGCCGTCGCGATCTCCAGCGCCAGCGCCGCCCCCGACAGGTCCACCGGGGGCAACGGAGCCGCCTGCATCACATCCCCCTGGAACGCCCGCCACAGCACCCGGAAGCACTCCCGCCGGTAGCGCGTGATCTTCTCCTGCAACTCCGGCTTCACCCGCGCTGTGCTGATCCCGAACAGCCACCCCGGCAAAAACTCCAGCGGCAAGCACAACACCTCCCGCTCCCCTGCCTCCGTACGTGTTACACGTACAGAACGGATCGCCTCGGCCAGCACCGGGTCCCGGTTGATCCGCTCCCGCTGCCCCGGCCACGACAAGCCCAGATAGACACAGATTGGGCGCACCGGCACATAAATCTCCTCGTCCGCCGTCTGCGCCGCCACAATCTGGTCCCCATAAAAATCCACAAACCGCTCCCGCACCGGCACAATCGCCACCACCGCCGCCGCATCGGCTCCCGCCATCGCATCCGACCCCGTCGCCCCACCATCTCCCGCCAACTCCCCCACCCTCGCCTCGTCCATACCCTCACCACCCTCCCACTACAAACCCACTCACCCAACCCACCTTACGCAATACGCAATACGCAGTACTCTTCACGTTTCACGTTTCACGTTTCACGCCTCACGCACTGCTCGTCAGCAGACCTCTCAGCACCTGAAAATAATACGCCGCCCGGTTCGCCACCACCCCCGGCCCTTGCGCCCCTTGTGCCCGCCGCGTCCGCCGCCGCGCCTCCTGCATCAATGCCACGAACGCTGCCTCGTCCAATCCCGACTCCTGCCACAACCGGTTTGCCTGCGACATATTCGCCACCTCGTGATCCTGATCCCCTAATTCCCGGCTCAGATCGCTCGCGACCGCCATCACAAACGGAGAAAAACGATTCGAATCTCCTTGTTCTGGGGGTGGTTCTTGGGACGGCTTCTTTTCGTGTGACTCGGGAGGCACCGGGGGCCGTGCCAGCCGTGTCGCTGCCCCTGGTGGTCGTCGTGTCCCATGGGCTGGGGTCGTCGGGGTCACCGGCCCCGCTGTCGCTCCTGTCCCTGCCCCCGGTGACATTCCCGTCACCCCCCCCGGTGACTCCCGACTCTCCCACCCCAGTGTCACTGCTGTCACCCCCCCCGGTGACGCAGATGGCACTGCCGCCGCCGTGGCCCGCGCCGCCACCGCGCGTTTGGCTGGGGGAGCCTGCGCCGCCACCGAGCGCAACGGCGGCGGTTCGCCCCCCACCTCCGGGTACGGTGCCGCCTGCCGCTCCTCGACCAGCCGCCCATCATTCCGCAGCAACTCTTCGATTCGCCCGAACAGCCCGCCGAAATCGTAGGCATTGGAGTCCTGCCCTCCATCCTCGGCCCGGTGCCGGGGCACCAGTTGCAGGTAGCCCTTCTCCACAATGGCGTCTTTGATCCGGTGCAACTGGCGCACCGATAGCCCTGTCCGCTCCGCCATTTTCCGCAAGGAAGGATACGGCAGGTCTTCGTCCCACTTGTGCGCCAGGATATAGGAGATAAACCAGGTCTCCTGCGGTGACAAATCGAGCAGGGCCTGATAGGTAAAGATGGCGGTGGGAATGGCGGCGATGCCCCCACGCAGCACCGTGGCTCCATAGCGGGCCAGGAACGTACGCGTCTTATCGCTGGCGGCATCCCCCGGATACCTGTTCTTGGGCACGGGAACCCTCCCTACCCCTTGACAGGCCAGACTCCGCATGATACAATAGCATTGCACTCTAGTGCTGCGGAGAGCCTGCCAGGGCATTAAGCAGCTTAGGAAGCCGGAGAGGGTAGACCCCCTCTCCGGTTTTTTGTTATCTCGTTGGGCTTCTAGCGGGGCCGGTGTTCAGGCACTGAACGCCTGCCAGGGTGTTCAGTGCCTGAACATCGCCCCGTCGTTATCTGTTGGATGATGCTAAATTATGCTAATTGATCGATGATAAGGCATCCTGATCCCTGATTCCTAATCCCTGATCCTTGATCCTTGATCCTTGATCCCTCATCGCTCATCACTCATTGCTCATCACTCGTCGTCTTCCGGCTCCCTTTCCAACGCTTCGTACATCACGTTGAGCCGTTCGATGGTGTTACGGATATGTTCGCGCAAGGCTGGGCGCTGCTGGACCGGCACCCGCTCGGCCCGGAACGTCCCCACCCAACTCACGAACTCCGACAGCGGTTGGTAGGCCCGCAGCACCGGGTCCCGCGACTTTTGCCGTGCCTGCGGGATGCCGCTGATCCCCTTCTTCGCGTTCGCGATCATCGAGAGCGCCTGCTCCTGGGTGATTGCTTTGGTGCGGATTTGCTCCACCAGCTCCGGATGCTTGACCAACTGCAACAGCCCGTTGACCTTCCCTGTGCTGAAATGCGTCAATTCCGCCAGTTCCCGCTGGCTTACCCCGGCATCGTTGAGCGTCTGCAAATACAGCCCCAGGTCTTCCACATCCAGGTCTTCGCGCTCGATGTTCTCACGCAGCATCTTGCGGGCAATCGCGGCGTCGTCCTCATCGTCGGTGATCACCGCCGGGATGGTCGTCAGCCCGGCCAGCTTGCTCGCCCGCCAGCGCCGCTCCCCGGCCACGATCACGAAGCGCCCCGGCTGGTCCGCGTCGGGCCGCACCACAATCGGCTGGATCACCCCATCCTCGCTGATGCTGTCGGCCAGGTCTTGCAGCCGCCCATTGTCGAAGCGTTTGCGCGGCTGCTCGCTGTTGGCCTCGATCAGGTCAATCGGTAGCTCCCGCGCGCCCTCCAGCCGTTCGCCGGGCAAGTCGGCGGCCTGGACCAGGCTTTGCCACGCAGCCCCGGCTTGCGCGTTCCCCACCAGCCCCAGCCGGCTCAGGTCGCGCCCATTCTTGTTCGTCGGCATAACGCTATCGCTCCTCCAACAAAGGTTGAGGGGCCGTGGTGGCCCGGCGGGGGCTGCGAGTGCGCGCAGGGGTCCGCCGTTCGCCCCGCCCGATCAGTTCGGCGGCCAGCGCGGCATAATCCTGGTCCGCCGGGCTGCCCGGCGCATAAACCGAGGTGGGCGCACCCAACAGCGCGTCTTCGGTATAATTGGCTCGGTCGCGGATCACCGTATCAAAAACCAGCGCCCCATGCGTTTCGCGCAACGCCTGTTCCAACTGTTTTGCCATGCTGCGCCGCTTGTCCGAAATCGTGATCACCATCCCGGCGATGGTCAGCCGCTCGTTGGTGTGGCGCTGCACCAGGGCTATCGTGTCGCGCAGCCGGGCCACCGCCTGCACGGCCATCGCTTCGGGCGGGATCGGGATCAGCACCTCGCCCGCCGCCGTCAACGCCGCAATCGTCAGGTTGCCCAGCGAAGGCGGGCAATCGATCAGGATATAATCGTAGCTGCTCACCAGCGGCGCGAGCCGTTCGGCCAGCACCTTTTCGTGCCCCAGCCGCCCGTTCAACTCCTGCTCCGCCGCCGCCAGATCGATATGGCTGGGCACCAGATCCAGGTATTCGCTCACCTGCCACACCGGCAAGGGCGTTTCACGTCGAACATTACAGATCGATTCGTAGATCGAAATGCCCTGCTGCCCCAGTTCGTTTAATTGCTCGGCAGTCATCCCCAGCACCTGCGAGGCCGACGCCTGGGGGTCGAAATCCACGACCAGGGTGCGCCGCTCCATACGGGCTAGTTGCACGCCCAGGTTGACGGTCGTGGTCGTTTTGCCCACGCCGCCCTTCTGCGAAGCCAGTGCGATGATCCGTGTCTGCCCCATAGACCGTTCCTCTTTGTTGTGCATACAGCATCGTTGCCAGATGCCGTCTATGGCTCACGCGTGAACCGCCTAGTAATCCTACATACCTCGGCTAGCGATGCGCTCCAGGGTGGCTCACGCGTGAGCCACCCTCCGCATGTTCGCCCTCGCTCTGCGTCTCCCACAGGCTCAAATACCGCTCGGTAAGCTCGTGTAGGTGCTGCATCCGCGTCGCGGTGTCGCCGTCCATCGGCAGCCGCTTGCTCCCCAGGAACCCGCTCAGTGCCCGCGTGGCAATGCTCAGCCGGTCCCGCCGCAGGGTCTTTTTCGCGGTGCGTACCGGGGGCAAAGCTGCCCCTGGCTCCGGTGCCTCTGCACCATCCAACTCCGCCGCGATCTGTCCGGCCCGCGCCTCGATATCGTCGCTGATCAGCCGCCCCTCGCGGATTTCGTTCACCAGCCGGGCGCGGACCTTCGCCCTTTGCACAGCCATCAGCGGAGCCACGTAGCGCAGCGTGTCGGGCCGTTCGCGCACCAGTTGCTGGATCTCGGTCGGTGCCCGCAGGATGCGCATCCGGTGCTGGATATAGCTGCGCGTCTTCCCCACCCGCTCGGCCAGCTTGCGCGTTGAATAGTTGAACAGCTCCATCATCTGCCGATAGCCTTCCGCCTCTTCCAACGGGTTGAGGTCGGCCCGCAGCACGTTCTCGGTGATGGCGATTTCTAGCATCTCCGCGTCCGACAGATCGCGCACAATCGCCGGGATCGTCTCTAGTCCCGCCAGCTTGCTCGCCCGCCAGCGCCGTTCGCCGTAGGCTAACTGGTAGACATCGTCCTGTCCGGCCAACGGGCGCACCAGTAACGTGCCCAGGAAGCCATACGCCCGGATGCCCGCTGCCAATTCTTCTAATTGCTGCTGGGCAAACTCCTGGCGCGGCTGGTAGGGGTTGGGCTGCAAGGCCGCCAGCGGAATGTTCAGGGCCTGAACATCGGGGATTCCGAACAGGCTGGACAGGTCCACATGGCGGTCAGGGTCGCTGCGGTCGGGCATGACGAGGTCATGCGTGACCTGTACCCGGCGCGGCTTAGGCATGGCGGCTGCCCTCGCTTCGCACCACCCGTCGGGCGCGACTATTCACCGCTCCGGCCCCCACCGGCTCAATCCGCTCTGGTAGGCGCAACGGCAGCGGCTCTCCCTCACCCAACGCGCTGCTGTCCTCGTCTTGAATACCCATTTGGGTCAGCAATTGCTGGGCAAACTGCAAATAGGCCTGGGCGGGCAAGCTCTCCGGATCGAAGCTGACCACGCTCTTACCCTCGACTGAGCTTTCCACCACACGCAAGGCACGCGGAATGACCGTCTTGAACACATGAATATGCCGCCCATACGCCTCGCGCACGTTGGCGACCAGGTCCCGCGTCACATTCCCCCGTGCATCGAACTTGGTGATCAAGATGCCCAGGATCTTCAGGCTCCGGTTGGTCGTGCTCTGGACCTCTTCGATGGTCTCCATCAACAGGCTGATCCCCCGCACGGCCAGGAATTCGGCCTCCACCGGCACCAGCACCCACTCGGCTGCCGTCAGCGCGTTGATTGTCAATAGAGATATGCTCGGCCCGCAATCAAAAATCACGAAATCGTAATCTGGCTTCAGTGATTCGATCACCGATTTCACCAAATGCTCGCGGTTGAGCACATGGTTCATGGTGATATCGAAGCCGCTCAGTTCGAGGTTGGCCGGGAGCAGGGAGATGCCGCCCCCCGCATCGAGGAGCAGCCGCCGGTAGTCGTAGGGGGCGCGCTTGGCAGCGGCCTGGAGCGCGGTATAGACGGTGCGCTCCAGCTTGTCGGGGATGAAGCCCAGGTGCAGGGTCAGCGAGGCTTGAGGGTCGAGGTCCACCAGCAGCACGCGGTAGTGGAGCTGGGCTAGCGAGGCCCCCAGGTTGATGCAGGTCGTCGTCTTGCCCACGCCACCCTTGTGGTTGGTCACGGCGATCACCTGGCAGCCCTGCTTCGGTTCCGCTTCGCTCTCGCCCAACCAGGCATCGAGGTCGGTGCGCTTGATCCGGTACATCTGCCCGATCTTGACGGCCTTCAACGTGCCGTTGCGGATGTAGCGCTCGACGGTTTTACGATGGAAGCCGAGCGCCGTAGCCACGTCTTCAACCGACAGATATTCGACAGCCATCCATTGCTCCTTGTGCGCTACACTCCGCCGAGGGTGCGGGGTGGAACAGGCACGCCTCGGCCAGGGTGCCCAGGGTTGAAGTCGTCCTTATCATAGCACCATTGTGTCCGTTTTGTCAATATCTTTTGCCCCCACTTTGTTCCCAGAAATACCAGTGTTGCCCATTTGCTCCATGTGTTATGTTTCGTCATGGAACATTCAGGATAATCCACCTCGTCTGTATAGCCCCTCGATGGAACAACCTATGGTGTACGGCTACACTCTGCCCCTTATCCGTGCTTTCCTATAGATTTTACATAATGGGCCAAATGCGCACCAAAAAGAACATATGTTCTATTATGGCACTGATGTTGATCTATATCCTACTCGCTCATATCAACGTGTTCAGGGCCTGAACACGTTGGTTGCTGATACCCTCTCCTCTGCATCTTCCATAGAGCTGGGTGTCACTCTGAATTTTCTGAGATCTGATTATAAGGTGGGTTACAAATGTAGGATA
>JBBSEL010000185.1:0-6906 GCA_038239755.1 Chloroflexia bacterium
CTGGCCGCGCTTGTGGACGCGCTGGCCCCTTACGTCACCGGGTTCTCAGCCATCAACTCGGTGCCGTTCCGCGTGCTGGACGCGGCGGGGCAGGCGGCATTGCCCGGCCCAGGCCGCGAGGTGTCGGGGGTGTGCGGCGTGGCGATCCGGCGCTACGGGTTGAGCGTGGTCGCCCGGCTGGCGGTGCTGCGCCGGGCAAGCCATGCAAGCTGGGGCATCATCGGTGTGGGCGGGGTGATGACGCCTGCCGACTACATCGCCTACCGCCAGGCCGGAGCCGATGTGGTGCAGGGCGCGGCGGGGCCGATGTGGGACCCGGCGCTGGCCCGCCGCATCACCCAGCTGGTGCCGCAGGCTGCCGCTGTGCCGCCCGTGCTGGTCGCGTCTTGAGGACCGCACCGCTATGACCACCGATTTCAGCCAACCCCCCGAATCTCCCCCGGATGTTCCTACCGGGCGCGATGCCGACCCGGTCGGGCTGCTCACCACGGCGCTGGCGAACGCGGTGCTGACCGTGGGCGGGCGGGCCGCACTGATCGTGCTGTGGGACACCGGAGCCGGGCGGGCGGTGCATCACAGCGGCGTGGGCCTGGAAGCCCCTGATCAGGCCGAGCTGGCGGCGCTGGTGAGCCATGCCGCCCCGGCTTTGCTCGGCGCGCTGCCGACCGTCGGGGGCGATCCGGCCCCCGACGACGAGGCGGCGGAACCGGCCCACGGCTGGCTGATCGACCCGGTGGCCGGAGAAGCCCGCATCCAGACCCGCTTGGGCCGCCTGCACCTGTTGGCCTTCGCCGTGGCTCCCGTCCGGCTGGGCAATGCCGCCGCGCCGCCGGGCGCACCCGAAGGCGACCTAGGGACATCCACCCGGCTGATCGGGCTGCTCTCCTTCATCCACCCCCAACGGCGGCTCAACCTGCGCCGGGCCTATCCGACGGTCTATAACGTGGTCGTCTCCCAGGTGGCGCTGGCGATGCAGAACGCGCACCTGCGCCAGCAATTGATCAACGAGGCGCTGTGGCTGGAGGCGGTGCTGCAACACACCAGCGAGGGGCTGATCATCCTCGATCCTTACGGGCGGGTGCTGGGCTGCAACCCGGCCAGCACCCAGATCACCGGCTGGGCGGCTGCCGACCTGCGCGGGCGCGATCTGCTGGGAGCGCTCGATCTGCATCGCCTCCTCTGGATACCCGACTCACGCACCTACGAAGAGGTACCCTGGGCCGGGCCGTTCGCCCCACCCGACGACGCGGACCCCGATCCAGCCTCCGAAACGGGCGCGCCGCTGCTCAACCTGATCCTGACCACATGGAGCGGCACCCGGATCTACAGCGAGGGGCGCTCTGCCGTGATCTATGCGCCGGAGGGGACGGTGCTGGGCGCGATGCTGGCCCTGCGCGATGTGACGGCGCAGCGTGAGGCGGAGGAGTTGCAGGCGACGTTCCTCTCGGTCATCTCGCACGAGTTGCAGACCCCGCTGGCCGTGATCCGGGGCTATGCCGAACTGCTGGCCGACGCGGCGGGATCGATGAAGCCCCGCGAACTGCGCCAGAAGCTGGGCATCGTGGCCGAGGAGAGCGCCAAGCTGAGCAAGATGGTGACGAACCTGCTCGACGCCTCGCGCATCCAGGCCGGGGGGCTGGAGTTGAAGCCGGAGCCGGTGGACCTGCGGCGGCTGGTGGAACGGGTCGTGCAGAAGATGGCCCCGTTGAGCAGCAAACATCACTTTGAGGTCGCCATATCGCACGATCTGCCGCCGGTGCTGGCCGACTATGAGCGGGTGGAGCAGGTGTTGACCAACCTGCTGGAGAACGCGATCAAGTATTCGCCCGCCGGGGGCACGATCCTGATCACCGGCGACCTGACCAGCGACGAGGTGATCATCCACATCAGCGACGAGGGCATCGGCGTGCCCGAAGCCGACCGCCAGCGCATCTTCAGCCGCTTCCATCGCCTGAACAGCCGCCAGGTGCGGCAGATGAAAGGGGTGGGGCTGGGCCTCTACATCGCCCGCGCCATCATCGGTGCCCACCGGGGGCGGATCTGGGCGGACGCGGCCCCAGGCGGCGGCGCACAGTTCAGCTTCAGCTTGCCTCGCCAGCACAAGGCCCCGCTGCCGATCCTGTTCGGGCGGGGATGAGGGGTGAAACGTGAAACGTGAAACGTGAAACGTGATGCGTATTGCGTAACAGAACTTACATAAGCAATATATAAAGCGCAGGGTCGCTAAGGAGTAGGGCAATCGTATGGATGCGATATTAAGACTTTTGGAGCAATACGCAATCTCCGATATTCAAATATCGGGTTATCTTGATGAGGAGGAATCCGGCCAATTCTCGTTTCACTGGCTTAGAGAGGACGTATACATCGTCTGTGGGGAGTATTGGCTGCGTTGTCAGGAGGGCGAGAGTGATTTGCACTTGGAATTAAGCATTGGGGAAAAGCCTATACTTGACTCCCCAGTTTATGAAGATGCCGATGCTAAACCTTGCACCGCTTCACTAATGGGGTGTGCATTCTACGATCGTATCAATATGTATGTCACAGGTATTGAAGCGGTGACGGAAGGGTCTGATAACTTAGCACATGGGATTATACAAGCACTTGGGCTGGAAATTGAAAACAACACTTATATTTTTGTACATCCAATGAGCTTTGATGGGCTAACACTTGGAAGAGAAGCAGAGCGCAATGAATGGTTAGATGAATTTTTGTCGCGATACCCTGACTATCAGTTACATCGCTGGAAACGGGTGAAGGATCAGTTTCAACTTATTGATCACTAATCGGTCTATTGGTAGACTAACTATTCAGGTGACGATTATATGCCTGCGACGATTTTAGTGGTAGACGACGAACCGGCGATCCTGGATCTGGTGACGACGATCCTGGAGCGGCAAGGGTATGCCGTGTTGGAGGCGCACGATGGCGACGAGGCAATCAGCCTGTTGCGCCAGCGCATCCCCGATCTGGTCCTGCTCGACGTGATGATGCCGGGGCAGGACGGCTTTGAGGTGCTGAAAGAGATCCGTACCCTGTCCAATGTGCCGGTGATCATGCTGACCGTGCAGGCCAGCGAGGCCGACCGGGTGCGCGGGCTGGACCTGGGGGCGGATGACTATATCCCCAAGCCGTTCGGCCACCGCGAACTGGTCAGCCGGGTGAAGGCCGCCCTGCGCCGGGCCGAGATGCCGCCCACCGTGGCCTCGCACAGCCTGATCCGGGTGGACGACCGCCTGCAAATCGACTTCGATGCCCGCGAAGTGATTGTCGAGGGCACCCGGATCAAGTTGCGCCCGACCGAGTACAAGCTGCTCTACCATCTGGTGACCAACGCCGGGCGGCTGCTCAGCCACGAAACCCTGCTCACCCGCGTCTGGGGCCGCGAATACCGCGACGACACCCAACTGCTGCGCCTCTACGTTACCTACCTGCGCCAGAAGATCGAGCCGGACCCGGCCACCCCGCGCTACATCCTCAACGAGCGTGGCCTGGGCTATCGCTTCACCGACTTCGCGCGCAGTTAGACAATTACGCCACAGCGGCCACAGAGGGCACAGAGATCTCCGTGCTCTCCGTGTCTCCGTGGTGAATCTGTTCCTGCTCCAGCAGCGCCCGTTTGCGCTCTACCCCCCAGCGATAACCGCCCAGCCCGCCGCCTGCCGCCACCACCCGGTGGCAGGGGATGATCAGCGAGACGGGATTGTGGGCGCAGGCCCCGGCCACGGCGCGGGCGGCGGTGGGCTGGCCCAGTGCCCCGGCGACCTCACTGTAGGAGCGGGTGCTGCCGTAGGGGATGGTCCGCAACGCCTCCCAGACCCGCCCCTGGAAGGCCGTCGCCTGCACATCCAACGGCAGGTCGCTCGCCAGCGGGTGCCCCTGGAGGTGGCGCAAGAGCGCCGCAACCCACGGCTCTAACCCGGTCGTGGCGGGTGCGATCTCGGCGGCGGGGTACTCTTGCCGCAGGCTCGCCAGTAAGGCGCTATCCTCGTCGCCCAGATAAACCGCGCAGATACCGCGCTCGGTCGCCGCCACCAGCAAGCGGCCCAGGGGCGACTCGGTGACGTTGTAGCCGATGTGCATCCCCCCGCCACGCCGCCGGTAGGTGGCCGGGGTCATCCCCAGTTGCCCCAGCGCTTGCTCGTACAGCCCCCGGCTGGAACCATACCCCACATCATACAACGCGTTCGTCACTGCTTCTCCTTCGCGCAACCGCGCCTTCAGCGTATCCAGGCGGCAGGCGGCGGCATACTGGCGCGGGCTGAGGCCCATCACCCGCTTAAATAAACGTTGCAAATGATAGGGGCTGGCCCCCACCGCCACGCCCAGTGCGGCCAGTGGCAGCGGCCCTTCCAGGTGAGTTTCGATATAGTGGCAGGCGGCGGCCACCAGGGCTTGCTGCGCGTCTACCTCGCGGGGGTGGCAGCGGCGGCAGGCGCGAAATCCGCCCGCCTCTGCCGCCTGGGGGTGGGGGAAAAAGACCACCTGCTCGCGCCCTGGTCGCCGTGCCGGGCATGATGGGCGACAATAGACCCCTGTTGAGCGCACGCCATAGACGAAGGTGCCATCGGCCCCCCGGTCGCGGGTCTGCACGGCCTGCCAGTATGTGTCCTCTTGCATCGTCGGTTCTCCTCGCTGTCGGTTTCTATTCTCCCTGCACTTATAATAAGGCACACGGGGCCTGCTAGTCTATCCGATTCTTGCGCTCAAAGTGGCCCGCTGCTGAAAGCTGGCCCGCCTCGTGCAGTAGACCCCGC
Organism: Chloroflexia bacterium; assembly: GCA_038239755.1. Classification (GTDB taxonomy): domain Bacteria; phylum Chloroflexota; class Chloroflexia; order QHBQ01; family JAICKM01; genus JBBSAN01. The sequence continues at coordinate 4,755 of JBBSEL010000185.1, forward strand.
TATGCTGACGCGATTCTTGCTCGGTCCCCCCGCGCCCGCCGTCCTCCCGCTGGGGGCCTTGCCGCCGCCGCTGCCGGGCGATTACCTCTGCGCCGTCCAGGCCGGGGGGCGGGGGCGGATCTACCTGCTGCACCTGCCCCCGGCCATTCGGGAGGGGCGGGCGCTGCCACTGGTGCTGCTGTTGCCGGGCCGGGGGACGGGCAGCCGCCGCTTCAGCCGGACCACCGGGATGAACGCGACGGCGGACCGGGCCGGGTTCGTCGCCGTCTATCCCCAGGGCACCGACCGCCCCGGCGGGCACCAGTGGACCTGGAACGCCGGGTTCTGCTGCGGCTACGCCCGCGACACCGGGGTCGATGATGTGGGATATCTGCGCGGGCTGATCGAGCGGCTCCATACGGCTTACGGCACCGACCCCCGGCGCACCTACGCGGGCGGCCATTCCAACGGGGGGATCATGAGCTACCGCCTGGCCTGCGAAGCCTCGGACCTCGTCGCGGCCATCGCGCCGGTCGCCGGAGCGATGGTGGGCAGCGAGCCGCCCCCGCCGCGTCCCATGCCGGTGCTGGCCGTCCACGGCACGTTGGATCGGGCGGTGCGCTACGGCGGGGCGGTGTGGCGCGGGGAACCGATCTACAGGTCAGTGGCGGCGACGGTCGCTTTCTGGGTGGCGCACAACGGGTGCGCCCCGATCCCGCAGCGGGGGGAGAACTGGGCCAGCGTGCAGGAGATTTATACGGGAGGGGCGGAGGGGAGCGCGGTGGGGCGGATCACGATCAAGCGCGGAGGGCACGGCTGGCCCGCTAACCGCGTCGTCGCCCGCCTCGCGGGCAGGCCGCCCGGCGCGACCAGCCTGGCCGACCTGCTCTGGCACTTCTTCCAGCAGCACCCACGGCTGAGGGATTAGCGGAGCACGGCCACCACGTCGCCGGGATCAAGCTGGTGGGTGAGCGTGGGGGTCCAGAGGACGCAGCGGTTCTTCCCGGTTTGCTTGGCCGAGTAGAGCGCCTGGTCGGCGCGATGGGCCAATTCTGCGGCGCTGGTCGCCGCGCCGGGGTGCCCGACCACACCGACCGACACGCTGACCAGCGGACTGTAGCCGCGCTGCCACAAGACCCCGTTGATCGCCGCCCGCAGCCGTTCGGCCACGACCACCCCTTGCTCCGCCGAGGTTTGGGGCAAGATCATCATGAATTCATCGCCGCCGCAGCGACAGGGCACATCCACCTCCCGGCTGGAGGCGCGTAACGCCCCGCCGATAGCGATCAGCAGGGTATCCCCGGCGGCGTGGCCGTAGCGGTCGTTGACTTGCTTGAAGTTGTCCAGGTCCAGGGTGATCAGGGTGAAGGGTTGCCTATAGCGTTCGCTGCGGGCAAACTCTTCGTGCAGGTGGTAGGTGAAATAGCTCTTGTTGAACAACCCGGTCAATCCATCACTGATCGCCATCTGGATATATCCTTCGTTCTGGGAGCGGAGTTGGGTCTGCTCGTGGAGCAGGCGGCGGTTGTCGCCCAGCGCGAACCCCAGCCGCAACACCGCCAGCAGCAGGATACACAGCGCGGTATAGAAGACCGGCGTCAACAAGGGGTGCCCGGTGACATGGAGGATCAGCAGCCCGCCGATCACGATCAAGCAGATCAACGGCAGCCAGTGAGCGACCAGCCGCCATTGGGCGGTGCGGGGTGCTTCGGGCGTGATCAGCGCCTCATAGGCCCCGAACAGGATCAGCAGGCCCGCTGCGAAGCGCAGGATCCCTAGCACTGGCTCGGACAGCATCAGCGTGGTTCCGGCGCTCCACGCCACGAGGCGCCAGCGGACGCGTCGGAGCAGATTCGCGTCCGGCAGCGCGCCTCGCCGTCGCGTGGATGACGTCACGGGACCCACGGTCACGGCGAGCGCATGCGATAGCCCACGCCGCGCACCGTCTCGATCCGTTCGGCGGCCGTGCCCAGCTTCTCGCGGAGGTAGTGGACGTAGGCATCAACCGCGTTGAGCGTCACAGCCACGCCGAAGGGCCACGCCTGGTCCAGCAGCTGGTCGCGCGACATGACGCGGCCGGGATGACGAAGCAGGCACTCCAGCAGCGCGAATTCGCGCGGCGAAAGATTCACGTCCTCACCGTTGGCGGTCACGCGGCGCAGCCCTTCGTCCA
>JBBSEL010000186.1:0-6867 GCA_038239755.1 Chloroflexia bacterium
AATCTCCCTGCCGGGGTGAGCCAGATCTTCCCCGGCGGGGTCAGCCAGATCCTGCTGGGGTTCGTCGCCGGGCTGCTGCTGGCCGAAGAAGCCGACCGCCTGGTGCCTGTCCCGCCGGAGACGGCCCGGCTCGGAACGGTGCGGGCCGAACTGGTTTCGGTCCATCAACAACTGGTCTTTGCCGCGCCCCTGATCCTGCTCGCGCTGACCTTCTTCCCCCCGGCGCGCTGACCCCGGCGGCCTCGCGCCTATTTCGGTCCCTACCCCCCATTTGGTATAATAGAGAGTGCCTTACTTTTTGATAGGTGGCGATGCACCATGAATAATGAAAAGCCGATCGGGATCGCCCTGCTGGGCTGTACCGGATCGATTGGCACCTCAACGCTAGAGGTGCTGGCGAATCTGGGACCGGCCTACCGGGTGGTGACCCTGGCGGCGGGGCACGATGGAGCCAAGTTGGCTGCCATCGCGGCCAGCCTGCCTACCCCGCCCGCCCTCCTGGCGCTGGGCGATCCGGGGGCCGACGAACGGTTGCCCGATGGGCGGTTGGTGCCCACCGGCGAAGCAGCCCTGATCGAGTGCGCCATCCACCCCGACGTGGATCTGGTGGTGATGGCGACGGGCGGGCAGGCGGGGTTTGCCCCCACCCTGGCCGCGCTGAAGGCTCGCAAGCAGGTGGCCCTGGCGAACAAAGAGGCCCTGGTGATGGCCGGGGAACTGGTCACCGCCGCTGCCAAAGAGGCCGGTATTCGCTTGCGCCCCATCGACAGCGAGCATAGCGCCATCTGGCAATGCTTGCAGGGCGAAACCGGGAGCGACACCGGTACGTATCCTGAAGTAGAGCGTTTGATTATCACCGCGTCGGGGGGGGCCGTTCCGTACCTGGACCCCCGACGCCATCCGCGCGGCCACACCGGCTCAGGCGCTGAAACATCCGAATTGGAACATGGGAGCCAAAATCACGATCGACTCAGCCTCCCTGATGAACAAGGGCCTGGAAGTGATCGAGGCCCACTGGCTTTTTGATATGCCGTATGATCAGATCAGCGTGGTCGTCCACCCGGAAAGCATCATCCATTCGATGGTCGAGTTCCGCGATGGATCTACCAAAGCCCAACTGGGAGTGCCGACGATGCGCGTACCGATCCAGTATGCGCTGACTTGGCCGCACCGCATCCCGGCCCAATTCGGGCGCATCGACTGGGGGACGCTCGGTAGCCTCCATTTTGAGCCGCCCGACCCGGATCGCTTCCTCTGCCTGCGCCTGGCGCAAGCGGCGGGGCGGCGCGGGGGCACCTTTCCGACTGTGTTGGCCGCCGCCGACGAAGAAGCGGTGGCCGGGTTCCTGGCCGGGCGCTGGCCCTTCGGCACCCTGGTCCGATTGATTGAAGACACCCTGACGGCGCACGAACGGAACGCCGTCTTCCACCCCGACCTCGACGCGATTCACGCCGCCGATGCCTGGGCGCGGCAGTATGTGCAGCAACGAGCAATGAGCGAAACGTGACGAGTGGTTAGTGGTTAGAATCACGTTTCACGTTTCACGTTTCACGTTTCGCTCATTGCTCATTGCTCATTGCTCATTGCTAAGTAGAGGAGTTTCCGATGGATTTTAGCTGGTTATGGATTGTGCCGGTGCTGGGGTTGCTGGTGCTGGTGCATGAGGCCGGGCACTTTTTCACCGCCCGCGCCTTTGGGATTCGAGTCGAAGAATTCGGCATTGGCCTGCCGCCGCGCATGTTCGCCATCCGCCGCAACGGGATCGACTATTCGATCAACTGGTTGCCGATTGGTGGGTTCGTCAAGATCGTGGGTGAGAACGGCGATTCGGACGACCCGGATAGCTTCGGCAAGGCCCCGGCCTGGCAGCGCATTATCGTGCTGGTCGCCGGGGTGACGATGAATATGATCACCGCCCTGGTCCTGTTCTTTCTCGTCTTTACCCTGTTCGGCAAGACGGTGGATGGCGGGGTGGCCCGCATCCGCGATGTCAGCGCGGGCGGCCCGGCAGCAGCAGCAAGCTTGAAGTCCGATGACCTCGTCCTGGCGGTAAACGGGACGGCGGTCACCTCGTCGGAGCAACTCCCGGCGATTGAGGACCTGCGCCGCCTGCTGGATGCCCAACGCGGCAAGGATACCGTGCTGACCCTCGACCGCGCCGGGGCACCCCTCGATGTCCATGTGACCCCTCGCGCCGATGCCAGCGCCCCGGCCCTGGGCGTGACGCTGGAAGAGCAGCGCGGTCCCCTCCAGGTGCAAACCGTGGCCCCCACCAGCACGGCCTACACCAACGGGCTGCGCCCCGGCGATATCCTGCTGGCAGTCAACGGGCGCAATGTGCCCTCGCTGAACCGCCTGAACGACGCGCTGACGGCGGCCAAGGGCCAGCCGACGGTGGATCTTCTCTACCAGCGCAATGGCGTGGCTCAACCGGCAATCCGGGTTGATCTGAGCGGCGGCGGGCTGGTCGGGGTCGTGGCGGTGTGGCCGAGCACGCACACCTCGTACAGCTTCGGTGAGGCGGTGAGCAATACGCTGAACACCACCTGGTCGATCCTCACTGCCATTCCGCAGGCGCTGGCCCAGGTCGTGCGCGGGCAGGCTCCGGCCAATTCGTTCGCCGGGCCGATCGGCATCGCCCAGATCACCGGCGAAGTGAGCCGCGATAGTGGGTTGCAGGGCCTCCTCTCGTTGACCGCCCTGCTGGGGATCAACCTGGCGCTGGTCAACATCCTGCCCCTGCCCGCCCTCGACGGAGGCCGCATCCTCTTTATCCTGATCGAGATCCTGCGCGGTGGGCGCAAGGTTGCGCCGGAGAAAGAGGCCGTCGTCCACCTCGTCGGGATGGTCGTGCTGCTGCTCTTGATCGCCCTGATCTCTATCGGGGATGTGGGGCGGCTATTGCAGGGAGTGAGCTTCCTGCCCAAGTAGCCTGCCCCCCGCGCAAGATAACCGAAAAGGACCGCGCCGACCTATGTCGGCGCGGTCCTTTCGCTTTCCTGCCCACGCATCCTTGCCTGGTCGCCACTACACCAGCAGGAGGCCGCTCCCCGGCGAATCTTCGGACTTTGAGACAGCCCTGCACCTCCGCACCCGGTGGGTGACTCCTGAAGGGGCAAACGTGCTACAATAGACTCAGCATCGGCTATTCTGCGCAGGGGTCGGCTGGCCGGGCGCGTGTCGTTAGAGGAATCCGCGATGACCTTCTCCTTTATCCAGATGACCGATCACCACCTCCGCGAATCGGAAGCGCTGCTTACCAACGGCTATTCGACTGCCTATGCGTTGCGGACGCTCTTGCGCCACATCGCCCATAACCCCGTCGTGCAGCCGGACTTCCTGCTCAGTACCGGCGATCTCGTGGACCGCGCCTCCGCCGAGAGCTATGGGACGTTCCGCACTATCCTGGGGCTGGAAACCGGGGCGACCCACTTGCCCGGCCCGCACCTTGCCACCGGGGAGGGCCTGCCTGGCCTCCCGTTGTACGTCCTGCCCGGCAACCATGACGACCGCGAGCTGTTTTATCAACATCTGTTCCCCGGCGTTCCGGCGGCTCCGTTGATGAACGTCACCTTCACGCACAAGGGCATCCAGTTCGTGTGCATTGACTGGGGGCCGCAAGACCAGACCATCGCCCGCCCGGCGATGCTCGCCTTCCTGCGGGCGGCGTTGCGCGACCCGCAGCCCGCGATCATCCTGATGCACCATCACGCGGTGCCGGTGGGCAGCCGCCTGCTAGACTGGATGATCGCCGACGAGGTGGATCGCTTCTGGGAAGTAATCAGGGGCGGGAACGTGCTCGGCATTTTCGGCGGGCACACCCACATGACCACTGAAACCTATGTCGAGGGGGTGCCCGTGTGGGGCTTGCGCTCGACCGCGCCCCAGGTGGTGATTCAGGAGCAACTGATCCCCTGTATCCAACCGCTGCATTACCGGGTGGTCACCGTTCACGACCATCTGGTCACCACGCGGATCTTTGAAGTCCCCTTATAAGCTACTATCGGCAGCGGGGCCGCCTGTAGGGTCGTCGTGTGTCGCCTGTAATAGCCTATGTAGTTTCGCCCCGTTGGCCCTTAGGTCGGGGCGAAAATCGCCGAAATGTCCAGTCGCACCGGGCGGAACAAACCCATTGACAGGCTAAAAATTCGGTGGTATACTAGCGTTACGCGACATAACTACAAAAAGCCCTCACGCGACGGGTTCCCATGCCCAGGAGTTGCGCGATGGACGCTCCACCACCGGATACGGATTTGGATAGCTTAACCATCTCCGATCTGGAGTCGTTGCTTGCTGACAAGCGCCGACGCCAGGGACAACGGATGCTGCGCACGATTGCCGGGCGCACACAAAAGGACACCCCCGCCACGGGTGCCCATGCGGTCGCCGTGCCCCAGGGCCTGACCGGGCCGGTAGTGGCTGCCGATGCCCCGCCGACCACGCGGCTGACCGAGCGCCTGACCCCCGCTACCCGTTCCCTGCCGCCGCTCCCTGCGCCAGTGACCCCGCCTTCGGCAGCCAATCGCTTCGGGCGTGCCCGGCTGGCTAGCCTCGGCAGCGCGCACCTGGTGCGCGGCCCGGTCGGGGTGCCGAGATCCAGCACCCAGCGCCTGGTAGACCGGGGCCTGCAACTGGCCGAGATCGCCATTGTGGTGGTGCTGGTGCTGGTCATTGGGGAGTGGACCTATAGCTCCTATTTTGAGCCGACCGACACCGGCGGGGACCTGTTCGCCAGCGCCTCGCTCGGTACCCCGGCGCTCCCGCGCAACAGCCTGACCCCGCTAGTCCGGCCCGGCATCGTGCCCAAAGCGCCCCTCACCCTCTCGCCCAGCCCCACCGCCACGGCCCAGCCCCCCGGCGGGCCACACCTGGCCGCCCCGCTAGGGGTGCCCCCCTTGCCCGCCGGAAAGGCCGACTCGCGGGTGCCCCTGTTGCCCGGCGCGGCCCCACCCCCCACCCCGCCGCCGACCGTGCCGCCGACCCTGGCCCCCACGCTGGCACCCGCGCAGACCCCCACCCCGGCTCCCACCGAGGATGCCAACTTGCGCCTGCCGATCCGCATGGTCGTGCCCAAGCTCAAAATGGATATCCGCGTGCGCGAAGTGGAGTTGCAGTTCTCCGCCGACCAGGCTAACTGGGAAGTGGCCGACTTTATGGCCGGGCACCACACCAGCACGGCCAACCCCGGCGAAATGGGCAACGTGGTCATCGCCGGGCACCGCGATATCCGCGGCAAAGTCTTCCTGAATCTCGATAAGCTGAAAGAGGGCGACGAGATTTTCCTCTATACCGGGCTGGGTATCTACCGCTATATTGTCCGGGGCAGCACGATCGTCAAACCCACGCGCATTGATGTGATGAACCCCACCGACGACGCCCGCCTGACCCTGATCACCTGCACGCCGATTGGCCTTGCCACCAACCGGCTGATTATTGTTGCCGACCTCGACCCGTTCTACGTCAGTCCCGACCGCTAAGGATACCGGGGGCTGCCCGGCAGCCCCATAGCAGAGGAGGTGGGTTTCCCCACACAGGGCGCATTTTTGGGCGTTTCGCTTGCAAGTTATGTCGCGTAACTATGAGCAAGCCCGCGTATAGTCGTTGCGGCGCACCGTGTCGCGGCCCCCTGCTGGTCTCCCGAACATCTCTGTTCGCCCAGCGTTGGCCGCCCGACCCGGCGAGTATCGCCGAACCATGATACGGAAATCCGTGGTCCGCGCCCCCTATGGCCGGGCACCGGGAAGGAGGAAACCCTCGATGAATAATTTTCTGCGCTCCCTGAGTGGGAGGGTGGGGCGGCCTTTGGGCGGCACCCCGGCGGGGTCGGCGCGGGGTGTCCCGCGTTGGACCCTGGCCGAACTCGGGGTCATGACCCTGGCCGGGGTGTTGCTGCTGATCGGGCTGCTGGCGATTGCCACCAGCGGGGGCAACCCCGCCCGGCAGGGGGCCGCGCCCGGTCCCCAGGCCAACGTGACCGCCAGCAAGAGCGGCGCACCCAACCCGGTCTTGCCCGGCCAGCAATTGGTCTGGACGCTCAACTTCTCGACCGACGCGGACATCACCGTGTTCAGCGTGGATGACCCGCTGTCCGCCCAGGTGACCTATGTCAGCTCTAATCAGAGCGGCCTGGGTGGGTTGAACTGCGGCCTGAACGGCACCACGGTAGAATGCCGGGGCGGTAGCCTGGCGGCTAACCAGTCCGGCTCGGTGACCATCACGGTCAACGTGAGCGCCGGAGCCAGTGGTACGATCCAGAACACCGCGTCCTATGTCTGGTCGGGTGGCACTCAGCAGCAGGTGTCGGGAAGTGTCAACGTTGTGGCTCCCACCTCCACGCCGAGCGATACCCCCACCGCCGGACCGACGAACACCCCGGTACCCACCGACACCCCCACCGTGCCTGCCGCGACGGACACGCCGACGGTCGGCCCCGCAACGGACACGCCGACGGTCGGCCCCGCAACGGACACGCCGACGATTGGACCCGCGACCGATACGCCGACGATTGGACCCGCGACCGATACGCCAACTCCTGGGGTGGCAACCGAGACCCCGACCAGCGGGCCGACGGACACGCCGGGGACGGCGACTGCCACCCCGCGTGCAACGATGCCGATACTGGACACCATGACGCCGACCCAGACCGATACCCCCGGCCCCAGCCCGACGGCCGCCCCGCCCCCCCCCCCGAACACGCCGGGTGGCCCGCCGCTGCCCAGTGATACGCCGACGGATACGCCGACCGACACGCCGACCCTCCCGCCCAGCACGACCGCGACGAACACGCCCACCCGCACTCCGACTAGCACCGGTGGTGGCGGCGGTGGTGGTGGTGGCGGTGGTAGCACCGCCACGGTCACCCCTGGC
>JBBSEL010000187.1:0-6836 GCA_038239755.1 Chloroflexia bacterium
CCACGCGGCGCACGTCAAAGTGGCGGCGGCCAACCTGAGTGAATGGGCCGTTGATCTGCGCGACCGGGCGGCACGGATCGCGGCGGCGACCACCGTAGCCGCCGCCGGGGACGATGTGCAGCAGGCTGCCGCCCTGGCCGACCGGTTCCTGAACGGCAAAGACCTGGACGGCAACGAAGTCGTTGATCCCTTGCCGGGCGAGGCCGGGGCGAAGACCGCCTACCAGCACGCGCGCTACCTGGCCGACATCGCAATCATGCCCACCCGCAGCAGCACCATCGGGGGTGCGGGCAGCGCCACCGCTCCGCCAATGGCGATGGCCCCACCCGATACGCCGTCGGCTGAGGAAACGCCCACGGCCACCCGTGCCGGGCCAACCTCGCCCGCCATGACGACCACCACCCCGCCCGAAGCCGCCACCCCGTTATCCACCGCCACCCCGCCGCCCCTGCCCCCCACCGCGACCGACGTTCCTCCCGCCACGGCGACCGCGCCTGCCACCGCGACTGTCCCACCCCCGCCGACCGCGCCTCCCGCGACCGCCACTGTGCCTCCCTTGCCGCCCACCCCTACACCCCCGCCCGTGCCGGTAGGCCGTGCCGCGTTCCGTGATGGCGACCAGCAGGAGCCGCTCGCCCAGATCACCGGCACCTTGCAACTGCCGCCGCCGCCCGCCGGGCAGGCTTTTTATGCCTGGCTGGTCAGCAGCGCGGGCGGCACCCCGGTGTCGCTGGGCCGGTTGACTCCTGATGACGGGGGGCAGGCCAGCTTCGCCTGGACCGAGCCGGGGAAGGCCAACCTGCTGGCGGCGTATGACACGGTGCTGATCACTGCTGAGGCGCTGGAAACGAAGCCGACCGCGCCGTCGGCCACCATCGCCTATCGCGGGCAGGTGCCGTCCCTGGCCCTGGAACATATCCGCCACCTGCTGGTCAGCTTCCCGGCGGCCCCGAACAAGGTCGGGCTGGCGGTGGGCCTCTATGATCAAATCGGCGTGTTGTACCACCAGGGCGAGTTGATGAACAAAGCGTATGGCGAGAAGAATGTCGCCGCGCTGAAGGCCGCCGCGGAACGGGCCGTCAACCTGATCGAAGGCGCACACGGCTCCCACTTTGGCGATCTGGACAAGAACGGGACGACGGAGGCCGGGGGCGACGGTTTCGGCCTGCTGCCGAACGGCGATTCGCCGGGCTATTTGCAAGAGGTTACCGACCACGCCGCGCTGGCGGCAGCCCAGGCCGACGCGACCGACGGGATCAAGCAGCACGCGGCGGGGGTGGCGGTCACCGCCGCCAACATCCAGGGCTGGGTGACGACCCTGCGCGACCGCGCCCTGACGATCACGCAGGCCCCCGATCTGAAATCCACAATTGGGCCACTCAGCGAGATTATGACCCTGGCGAACAACGCCTATTACGGCGTGGGCCTGGTGGCCGACAGCCAGCCCCAGGCGGTGGCAGGCAGCGGCGGCGCGCTGACCTGCTACCAGGAAGCGCGGGAGATGGCGGAGACGGCGATCCGCTAACCCGCGCCGCGCTCCCCGGTGATGACGAACCCCCCTGGAACCAGGTTCCAGGGGGGTTCTTGTCTATTTATTGTGGTCTGGCTATCCCTTACGGAGTAGCGGTCGGCGCGGCGGGGGCGGGGGTGCTGCCAGCGGGCACCGGCGAGGTGATGCTGGTATAGGTGCATTCCTTGGCCCGGTCCAGCACCGTCTGGGGCAGGGTGACACCCTGGTCGGCGGCGGCGGCGGTGTTGACGCACAACGACTCTTTGGTCGTCATGGTGATATCGGTCGTCTTCACGTTGGCCTTGCCGGTGAGGACGCGCACGGCCAGGTCGCCGGTTTGCCGCCCGTTCTCGGTGTAGTCCAGGCCCTGGGCGGCCACCGCGCCGCGTGCTGCCGACAGCGGGTCGTTGCCGAACAGGGGCTTCTTGGTCCGGCGGGCTTCGGCCACGACCGCGTCGAGACCGGCGACCACCGAGTTGGTGGTGCTGACGAAGAAGGCGTCAATGCCCTTGTTGGCGAAGCTGGCCGCTGCCGCCGCCGAATCGGCGGGCTTGGCAACCGGCTCTTCGATGACCAGCAGGTTCAGGCCCGCCGCCACTTTTCGGGCTGCCACCGTGGTCGCCGCCGAGTTCGGCTCGCCGGGATTCCAGAGCAGCCCGACGGTCTTGGCGTTCGGCAACACTTCCTGGATCAGCTTCATCCCGGCTTCCACCGGGGGGAAGGCTTGCACGCCGGTCACGTTTTCGGGATGCGAGGCGGGGTCGGCGGTCACCGTGTCGCCCTCTTTCTTCCCGGCCAGCCCGGCCCCGTAGGGATCGGCCACCGCGCAGAAGAAGACCGGGATCGTCTTGGTGTCCTGGGTGGCAGCCATCGCCGCCTGCGAGGCAGGGGTGCCGATGGTGATGATCGCATCCACCTTGTCAGAGACGAACTTCTGGGCCAGGCTGCGGGCCGTCGGTACGTCGCCTTCGGCGTTGCGGTAGTCAAACCGCACCTGGTCGCCCTCTTTGAAGCCTGCGTCGGCGAACGCCGCCTTGATACCCTCGCGGGTGAAGTCCAGCGCCGGGTGGGTGACGGTTTGCAGGATACCGATCACATACTGCTTTTTGACGGCGGCAGTGGTCGGCTTGACGCTCGGTTTGGCCGTGGCCGTGCTCCCGGCGGTGGCCGTTGCGCCGCCGGTGCCGGTGGTCGCGGCCACCGTCGCGCCGGGGGTGGCCCCGGCTGTCGGGGTGGGGGTGGCGTCGCTGGCGCCTGGTCCACAGGCGGCCAGCAGCAGACTGAGTGCCGCCAACAGGCTCATGACCTTGACACCTACGTGTGTCTTGTTCATAGGGTGCTTCCTCCTCTGGACGGTGATGAAAAATCCGCTAACTCTGGTCCCGCCGGGCGGGAGTTTACCCATCGCGGGCGAGGGGATGATCAGTAAAGCAGTAGCCGATCTGACATCGCCTCCTCTCCGCGCAAGGCAAAGAATTTATCGACCAGCCCGCGCACTGTCATCGCGGCGCGTTCCGGGCCGGCGAGGTCGAGGATGATCTCGCCTCCGTGCATCATCAACGTGCGCGTGCCCACGCCCAGGGCCATCGCCATGTTGTGGGTGACCATCAGCGTGGTCAGCTTGTGCTCGGTCACCAGGCGCACGGTGAGGTCGAGAATCGTGCTGGCCGTGGCCGGATCAAGCGCGGCGGTGTGCTCGTCCAGCAAGAGCAGTTGCGGCTTGACCAGCGTTGCCATCAGCAGGGTGAGCGCCTGGCGCTGGCCGCCTGACAGCAGGCCCACCGGGCCATCCAGCCGATCTTCCAGCTTGAGGCCCAGCGGGGCCAGTTCGCGGCGAAAGAGGGTGCGCCGCCCCACCGTCACCCCCCGGCCCAGCCCCCGGCTCTGCCCGCGCCGCAGCGCCATCGCCAGGTTTTGCGCCACCGTCAGGTGGGGGGCGGTGCCCGCCAGCGGGTTCTGGAACACGCGCCCGAGCAACGCGGCGCGGCTGTGTTCCGATTGCCGGGTGATATCGTGCCCGGCCAGCATAATCCGCCCGGTGTCGGGGGGGAAGACCCCGGCCAGCAGATTGAGCAGCGTGCTTTTGCCCGCGCCGTTGCCGCCGATCACGGTGATAAACTCGCCCGGCGCGATGTGCAGATTCACCCCACGCAGTGCCCGCACCTCGTTCACGCTGCCCGCATGGAACGTCTTTTGCACCCCGTCCAGCGCCAGCAGCGGGGCCACAGGCGGTGTCTCGGCCCTGGGGAGGGTAGGACTCGGACTGGTCATGGGGTCCGCCCCGGTGCGGTGGGTTGCGCGCCCCGCAGCCGGACCTGCCCCCGCAGCAGCGGCAAGGCCAGCGCCGCGACCACGAGCAGGGCCGTGGCGACTTGTAAATCGGTCGGCTGCACGTCGATCACCTGCTGCGACAGGACGGCGGTGCGGGCCAACTGGTAGACCATCGAGCCGAGCACCAGGCCGAGCAGCGCCAGGGGGATACGGGGCGAGCGCAATACCGCCTCGCCCAGGATCACCCCGGCCAGGCCGATGATGATCGCATCGCTGCCCAGGCTGATGTCGTAGAAGCCGAAGCTCTGGGTCAGCACGCCGCCCGTCAGGCCCGCCGCGCCGTTCGCCACCGCCAGCCCCAGCAGCTTCATCCGGTCGGTGCTGACGCCGAGGGCACGGATCATCTGCGCGTTGTCGCCGGTGGCGCGCAGGGCCAGCCCCTGCTCCGAGTTGAGCCACCAGTAGGCCAGCCCCATGAGGATGGCGATCAGCACCACCAGCAACAGGAAGTACTGGAAATAGCGGTTGTTACCCAGCGGTCCCAGTGCGCTGAGCAGGTCGCCCACCCCCGGCACCCCCGCCGGGCTGGGATGGATGCCATCGAACACGGTCGGCAGATCGGTCAGCCCGACGTTGGCGCGTCCGCCGAGCAGGCGCAGGTTGATCGAGTAGAAGCCGAGGGTGACGAGGATGCTGGCAAGCAAGCCGTTGATCCGCAGCGCCGTATGGAGGACGCCGGTGATCAGCCCCGCGCCCATGCCGCCGAGGGTCGCCGCCAGCAGGGCCAGCCAGGGGTTCCAGTGCTGCACGCTGACCAGCGCCGCGCTCAGCACTGCGCCCACCGAGACGCTGCCGTTCACCGTCAGGTCGGGGAAATCGAGGATGCGGAAGGTGAGGTAGACGGCGAAGGCGAGGCCCACATAGGCCAGGCCGGTCGCCAGCGCCCCAATCCACGGGCTGATCGCTTGTACCGTGTCCGCATCCATCCCGGCAACTCGCTCTCAACATAACATAATACGATAGACCTAGCGCCATTATAGCGGGGCCACGCCGATTATGCAAGAGGGGGACGCACGAGTGGTTAGTGGTTGGTGGTTAGTGGTTAGTGTGAAATAGACTAACCACTAACCACCAACCACTGACCACTCCGTCACGGCCAGTGCTGCGGGTCGATATCGAAGGTGCTGTCGGGGGCGTAGTCGATTCCGGCGATTTTGACGCGGGGCACGCGGGTGGCGAGGCGGGCAATGTTGTTGAGCAAGAAGGTTTGCATCTGCTGGACCAGGACGGCGACGCGGGCGAAGGTGCTTTCCAGGGTCAGGCGGTGCTGCTGGGAGGTGTGTTGCTTCAACACTTCCAGGTAGAGGTTGACCGAGCGGTGGATCTCTTGGGTGCGCCAGTTGATCAGGCGGGTGTTCAGTGGACTCGACTCGTCAATGTCGAGATAATACCGTTGCATAAAGATGATGATATGGTGCTGGCGGAACATCGCGTCGTCATGGTCGATCAAGTATTGGGTCAGGACTTCGAGCACGTTGGCATAGCGCGCCCGCAAGATCCGCTGGCGCAGCATTTCCTCATAGAGCGTGCCTTTTAGCTCGTCCTTCGCCCGCTCAACCAGTTCGGACAGGATCACTTCGCTATTCGTTTTCAGTTCATCCGGCAGGGTGGGCATAGACAGTCCTTGATTTATACGGTGTGCAGGGTCGGTGCCAACTGCGTTCAGGTTCTTGCAACTGCTATTATAGCATACTTATTGCCGCCTTGAACAAACGGCGGATTTTGGGGCCGGGCTACGGCCCATTCACGATGTGGGGGTGCCGCCTGCTGCTGGCGTAGGGGCGAGCGGCGCTCGCCCTGGTCGGGTGTCCGGTATGTTGGCGCGACCCACCCCTGGCGGCGCGGGTGGCGCGGGTGCCCGACCAGGGCGAGCTCCGCTCGCCCCTACAGCAAGATCGCGGATTGCGCCAACAATCCCGGTTCTTGGGCAGCGGCCTGTTATCCTGGTGCCCCGCCCCTTACCGGAGCGTCCAGCCGCCGTCGATCAGCAGGGTGGCGCCGGTGACCAGTGCGGCGGCGGGGGAGGCCAGGAAGACGACGGCACCCGCCACATCGACCGGCTGGCCGACGCGCCCGATGGGGATACGGGACACCACGTCTGCCGCGAAGGCCGGGTCTTCCAGCCAGCGGACGGTGCCCGGCGTGGCGATGAAAGTGGGGGCGACGGCATTGACCGTGATCCCGTGGGGTGCCCATTCCAGGGCCAGGCACTTGGTCAGGTGGGCGATGGCCGCTTTGGTCATGCAATAGACCGACTCGGTCGGCAGGGCGACGAAGCCCGCCTGCGAACTCAGGCTGATAATCCGCCCGTAGCCCTGCGCGATCATGACCCGCCCGGCAGCCTGGCTGGCGAAGAAGGTGCCCTTGAGGTTGACGGCCACGGTCAGGTCGAAATCCTCCTCCCGCACCGCTTCGGCGGGATTGCTCGGCCCCAGCCCGGCGTTGTTGACCAGGATATCGATCCGGCCAAAGTGGGCCACCGTGGCGGCGACGGCCTGTTCGATCTGGTCCAGCCGGGTCACATCCATCTGCAAGGGCAGGGCGCGGCGGCCCAGCGCCTGGATTGCTGCCGCCAACCCCTGATCGGCCTCGACGGCGCGCAACCCCAGGGCCACATCCGCCCCGGCATGGGCCAGGGCCAGGGCACAGGCCCGCCCGATACCCTGCGCCGCGCCGGTCACCAGGGCCACTTGGCCGCTGACCGTAAACTGTGGATACTCGTCCATCCGCTTATCCCTCCTGGCTGCCGGTGTGTGGGGTGACTATGCCCAAGGGTCCGGCCCGCCACCCGGCAGACCGGACCCCCGGCGTTACTGTGGATATGCCTTTAGGCGATGGCTCACGGAGCGGGATCGACGGTGAGGTCCATCTGGGCGCGCTGGAGCTTGCCGCTGTAGTCCACGTAGATCGTCTTCCACTCGGTGAACACGTCTAACCCCGCCTGCCCGGCTTCGCGGTGGCCGTTGCCGGTGCCGCGCGTGCCGCCGAAGGGCAC
>JBBSEL010000188.1:0-6789 GCA_038239755.1 Chloroflexia bacterium
AGCGGCTACGTCGGCTACGGCGAGGAGCCGCCCGATCAGGCTGCGGGCTAGGTAGGGGATAGACGATAGGGGTTGGGGGTTGGTAGCGAAAGCGCCAACCCCCAACCCCTATCGTCTATCCGTTAAAGCACCAATCCCCAACCCCCATCTCCTACGGCTGCGGGAGCATCAGCCAGGTTTCGTCACCTGCCGTCGTGGGGCGGCGCGCCCCGGTGCGGGGGCGGAAGGCCACCGGAACCCCCTCGATGAACAGGTCCACCAGCGCCCCTTGCTCCTGTAGCTGCGTCAGCAGGCGGGTGGTCACGCTCGGTTCCCAGCCGAACAGCCCGGCCAGGGTGGAGGCTGGCGCGGCGATCACCGTCTGGAGATAGCGGGTGAGGATCTGGGTCATCGCCTGCCGCCCGTTCAGCGCCCGCGCCTGCTCGGCCACGACGGGATGCCAGCGCAAGAGCAGATCGTAGACGTAGCAGTACTTCCAGCGGTTATCCTCGGCGGTCCCGCACTTGACGATCTTCAGGTCGCTCTGCAATTCGGCAATGGCCCGCTCGAAGCGCCGCGCCGGGTCGCCCCCACCCATCATCCCCGTCGCCTTGCGCAGCACGTTGGTCGAACTCGGCCCATTCTCCAGCAATACTTCGTAGACCGTGCGCGCTTCTTTGCTCATCCGCCCATCGGCGTATTGCTCCAGGTAGTCGTCCAACCCGCCGAAATTCGAGGAGAGGGCGTAGAACGCGGGCAGCAGGTCGAGGCTGACGAAGGTCGGCTTGCCCTTCAGCAGCTTGCCGTACCAGACCGCCTTGCGCGCCGGGAGGCTGTCTTTCCACCCCCAGGCCAGCCCCAGCGCGTGATCGTGGTGGTGGCTGGGGATGTCGCGGTCCTTCCCGTTGATCGCGCCCCACAGGCTGGGCAGGGTCACCCCGGCCTGGGGAAAGAGGAAGGCCATGCCCACCTCGTTGAGGAAGGCCAACCCCTGGTCTTCGGTGCGGGTTTTCAGGTCGGGCCGCAGCCGGTAGCCTGCGCTGCGCCATTCCAGCAGGTGCTTCCAGGCGATGCGGTGGGCGGGTTCGGGTGGGGCAGGGGGGGATGTTGGCAGGGTTACAGTCATGAGGCGCACCAATCGGGTATACATAGAATAGATGTGCTATTATTGTACGCGATTGGGTGGCCCGACCGCAACTTTTCGCCGGAGATCGGATGGACAAGCGACTCTATATCGTGCGCCACTGCGCCGCCACCGGGCAAGATCCGGCGGCCCCGCTCACCCCGGCGGGGCAGGCTCAGGCTCTGGTGCTGGCCGAGCGGCTCGCCCCGACAGGGATCGACTACGTGGTGTCCAGCCCGTTCCGCCGCGCCCTGGATTCCATCGCCCCGTTGGCCCAGCGATTAAGTCTGGGGGTGGATCAGGATGCGCGCCTGGTCGAGCGGGTCCTATCCACTGCCGTCCTGCCCGACTGGCAGGAGCATCTGCGGGTGAGTTTCACCGATTTGGACCGGTGCCTGCCGGGCGGCGAGTCGAGCCGAGTCGCCCAGGCCCGCGCCGTGGCCGCGGTGGACGCGATCCTGAGCCGGGCGGCTTCTACCCCGCTCCTCGTCTCGCATGGCAACCTGATCACGCTGCTCTTGCAGCACTTTGATCCGCGCTTCGGCTTCGACACCTGGCGCACCCTGACCAACCCGGATGTGTATCTGCTGACCTGGGCCCCCCAGGTTGCAACGATCCGGCGCGTGTGGGCGTAGATCAATAGCAACGATCTTGCACCGACCTGTTTAGGGTTGAGGACTGGCGGTCGCCTTGCGTTTCGGGGTCGGGGAGGGCTTCTTGTTGTTCCCACCGATCCGACCAGGCGCGGCAGGGCCGCCGTAGGGCGTGGGCGTGGCCTGACCGGGCAGGGCCGTGGGCGCGACCAGCCACGGTTCGGGCGGCACATACGGCACGCCCCCGGCGAGGGTTACGGGTGTGTAGTCGGGTTGGGCCGGATCGCCGGTCGTATTGGCAGCGGGCGTCGCTAGGTTCACCGTCGGGGTGCTCGTTGCGAGTGGGGTGGCCGTCGCTTGCGGGGGCGGCAAATTGCGCCCGTCGCATCCGGCCAGGGCCAGCAGCAAGGCCAGTCCGCTGATCATCGCTGCGGCTGCGCCTCGGCGGGAGCGGAGTGTTGTTATCATCATCTATTCGCCCTTTCCTGTATCTGGCGCGGGGATGTACGCTGTCTCTAGTGTACCCGTCGCGCACCCGCTTTGTGTTAGGCGAATGTAAAAAGGCCGTAAAACGAGCAAAATCGTGCCTGGAGCAAGCGAGCCGAACGGCGGGGTCGGGCGTTTGGGTTCGCTTGACATCCCCCCCTGAAGTGTCTATAATAGAGAGGCTAATTTAGAGCCAACCCTAGAGAGTTTTGTTATGGATCTGGAATTTAATGTCGCCCAACTGATGCAGGACCCGGTCGGTTCGCACCGCAGCTACGACTTCAACGAGCCGGAATTGCTGCTGAGCGAAGCGATCCACGATGAGGACGACGAACTCGTCGCGTATAACATCAGGGGGCATGTCAAGTTTACCCAACTTCATCAGCGGTTGCGCGTGGAAGGGACGGTTCGAGCCGAGGTGGAACTGCGGTGCAGTCGCTGTCTCGATCTGTTCACAGCCACGGTGGAAGCCCCGCTGGAAGAGATGTTCTTGCAGACACATGATGTGACCAGCGGGTTGCCAATGGCCCTGCCCGACGGGGAAGACCCCGACGTGCTGACCGTCAACCGCAACCACATTGTGGACCTGGTTGAGCCGATCCGGCAGACGTTGCTGGTCAACCTGCCGTTGCAGCCGGTGTGCGGTGAAGACTGTGCCGGGCTGTGCCCGCACTGCGGGAAGAACCTGAATGAAGGGCCGTGCGACTGCCCCACCGAGACGGTGGACCCGCGGATGGCCGTCCTGGCGGACCTGCTCAACGATGAGCGCACCGCCGAACGATTTTCAATCAACTAAATCGCCGCCGCTCCTTGCCGAGGCCTGGTTGGCCCGCGCAATGAGTTTGAAAGGAGCCATTTACCTGTATGGGAGCTTTACCGAAGCAACGGATTTCGCGGTCGCGCCAAGGTGATCGCCGCGCCCACGACCAGTTGCCTGTTCCGCACATCATGGAGTGCCCGAACTGCCACAACCTGCACCGTGCCCACTTTGTCTGCCCGCACTGCGGCACCTACAAAGGGATGCAAGTCGTGGAGCTGAAGGAAGAGAAGACGACGGAAAGCTAAGGTCAGGCGCGTTCAGAGGAGAGAGGGGCTGTCCAGTCCATCGGCTTCCGCTCCATGCGGCGTCACGATCCAGAGCTGGTCTGTTCATAGGGGCACAGGCGAGCGGGTCCTATTCTCTGGCCTCTGCGCTCCGTTAGCGGGAGCACGGTAGTGACAAAATACGCAAGTATCGTCGGCTGGGGGCATCATGCTCCTGAGCGAGTCGTGACGAATACGGACCTGGCTCAGGATTTTCGGGTTGACACCAACGACGAGTGGGTGCGCAGCCGTACCGGAATCGCGCAACGCCACATGATCGCGGAGGGCGAGTCGTGTTCGACGCTGGCTATTCGCGCGGGCCGCGAAGCGTTGACCAAAGCCGGGTTGGCCGCCTGGCAACTGGATCTGATTATCGTGGCGACGGCGACCCCTGACTACCTCTTTCCCTCGACCGCCTGTATCGTGCAAGAGGCCCTCGGTGCGCAACACGCCGGGGCGTTTGACCTGGGGGCGGCCTGCTCCGGCTTTGTCTATGGGCTGGCGACGGCCACCCAGTTTATCCGCGCGGGCAGCTATCGCAACATCCTGGTCATCGGCTCGGAAGCGCTGACCCCGTTTATGGACTGGGAAGACCGGCGCACCTGTGTCCTCTTTGGCGACGGAGCGGGCGCGGTGGTGGTCCAGGCCTGCGAGAAGAAGACTGGCCTGCTGTCGTTCGTGCTCGGCTCCCAGGGGGCGGGCCAGGAAATGATCATCCTCCCCGCCGGGGGCAGCCGCCACCCGACCACTGCCGCCACCCTCGAAGGGCACGATCACTATCTGCATATGAGCGGCAACGAGGTTTACCAGTTTGCCGTGCGGACCATGAGCGACAACGCGCTGGAAGCGATCAACAAAGCGGGGATGACCCGCGACGATATCAATCTCATCATTCCCCACCAGGCGAACGTGCGGATCATCGAGTCGGTCGCCAAGCGGCTGGATATCCCGATGGACCGCTTCTTCGTCAACATCGACCGCTACGGCAACACGTCTGCCGCCTCGATCCCGATTGCGATCAGCGAGGCGGTGGCCGAGGGTCGCCTCTTGGATGAACACAACCTGCTGGTCGTCGCCTTCGGGTCGGGCCTGACCAGCGCGGCGGGGGTGATCCACTGGGGCCACGGGTGTTAAATAGGCTCCCCTGGAGCTAGAGGCATGATCTCGCCGGTCCGGCGCGATAACGCACGCCTCTAGCTCTTTGCATGACCGGCACCGAGGGATACATTCGCTTATGAGAGTTATCGCTGAAGTTACCTTCTCGCCGCTGGGCACGCCCACGGCCAGTGTCAGCCCCTTCGTGGCGGCGGCGCTGGCGGCATTACGGAACTATCCCCAGGTGCAGTACCAGCTTGGGGCGATGAGCACCGTGCTGGAGGGCGAGCGGGCCGATGTGATCGCGGCGGTGGAAGCGATGAACGAAGCGGTGTTCGCGGCGGGGGCACCGCGTGTGGGCACCACGCTGAAAATAGATGAGCGCCGCGACAAAGAATCGTCGGCGGCGCACAAGGTGGCGGCGGTCCAGGCGTTGATTGGCGCAGGCGAAGAGGCGGAACCCGGCCACGTATCTGATGATCCGGTGGTACACGACTAGATGTTTAACAAGATCCTCATCGCCAACCGGGGCGAGATCGCGCTGCGCATCGTCCGCGCCTGCCACGATCTGGGTATTCGCTCGGTGGTTGCCTATTCCGAAGCCGACCGCGACAGTTTGCCGGTGCGGTTGGCCGACGAAGCCGTCTGCATCGGTCCGGCCACGCCGGAGCGCAGCTATCTCCATATCCCCGCCGTGATGAGCGCCGCCCTGATGACCGGGGCCGAGGCGTTGCATCCTGGCTACGGCTTCCTCTCTGAGAACCCCTATATCGCGGAGATTTGCGAACAACTCGGCATCACCTTCATCGGCCCCTCGCCCAAAGTGATCGAGCAGATGGGCGACAAGGCGGCGGCGCGGCGGGCGATGAAACGGGCCGGGCTGCCGGTGCTGCCCGGCTCCGAAGAACCGCTGCTGAACGCCGGGCAGGCCCGCGAGATGGCCCAGGTGCTGGGCTACCCGCTGATCCTCAAGGCTGTGGGCGGCGGCGGCGGGCGCGGGATGCGGATCGTGCGCAGCGACTCGGAAGTGGCCGATGCGTTCGCTATCGCCAGCGCCGAGGCAGGCGCGGCCTTTCGCAACTCTGAACTCTATTTCGAGCGCTTTCTGACCAACCCGCGCCATATCGAAGTGCAGGTGTTGGGCGATAACCACGGCCACCTGATCCACCTGGGCACCCGCGATTGCTCGCTCCAGCGCCGCCACCAGAAGGTGCTGGAAGAAGGCCCCGCGCCGGGCCTGGAACCCGCCCTGCTGGACGAGATCGCCAAGATCGCCGTCAAGGGCTGCCGCGCTATCGGCTACAGCAACGCGGGCACCCTCGAATTCCTGCTCGACACAGCGACTCACGACTTCTACTTCATCGAAATGAACACCCGCATCCAGGTAGAACACCCGGTCACCGAGATGATCACCGGGGTCGATCTGGTGAAGTGGCAGATCCGGCTGGCGGCGGGCGAACACTTAACGCTCCAACAGAAAGCCATTAGAATAACGGGGCACGCCATCGAGTGCCGGATCAATGCCGAGGACCCCGGCAAGGGCTTTATGCCTCAGGCTGGGATGGTCGATCTTTACCTGCCGCCGGGCGGGATCGGGGTGCGGGTTGACTCGCACCTCTATTCGGGGTATACTGCACCCGCGAGTTATGACTCGTTGCTGGGTAAGTTGGTGGTGTGGGGCGAGGACCGGACCGAGGCGGTGGCGCGGATGCGGCGGGCTTTGGCCGAATATATTGTGGTCGGCCCCACCACGACGATCCCGTTCCAGCAAGCGATTTTGCGGCACCCGGCCTTCCAGCGCGGCGATGTGCATGTCGGCTTCCTGGGCCAGTGGATGGACGAGCTGGTGAGCGGTGCCCCCGCGGCGTCGGCCTCGGCCCCCCCGCCAGCGGCGGCACACGTCCCGGCCATGCCGCCGGTGCCCACGCCCGCCCCGGCAGCAGACGTGGTCGCCCCCCCGGTGACGGAACCGGCGCAAGAGGAGCAAACGGCCCATGGGCACGGACAAGCCGAAGCTGGGGACGGTGCGGATCGCCCCGAGCGTGCTGGCGATGATCGCCAACCTGACGACGCTGGAGACACCGGGAGTCATCCGAATGGGCGTCGGCAGCAATCTACACCCCGGCGGCGGCGGACTACGAACCCTCAGCCGGGGGCAGCAGGGAGCTAGCGACGGCGTGCGCCTGGTGGTGCTCGACGGCGCGGTCTATGTTGATGTGGCCGTGGTGGCCCGACCGGGGCACTCGTTGCGCGACCTGGGCAAGAAGGTCCAGCAAGCGGTGGCCGATGCGCTGCACCTGATGGTGGGGATGCCGGTGGCCGAGGTTAACGTGTTTATTGAGGACGTGGCGGACTAGCGGGGCGGTCTGGCCCCGGTCCCGTTTGGGGCGGCATGGCGACAACAATTCGGCGGCTGGCGCGGGTTCTGGC
>JBBSEL010000189.1:0-6766 GCA_038239755.1 Chloroflexia bacterium
GCGACCGTTGCGGCGGGTCCTTGGGCGTAGATCGCTTCGATTTCTTCCGTGGTTAGTGGTAATGTTGACATCATGCTGGTCTACGTTTATGCGCGCCTCAAGGTTGCACCGTGCAAGCTCGCACTTGGGCTGAGTAGTTACAAATGATATTAATAAAGAGGAAAATTACTATTCTATTGACAACACAGTCAAATGGATCTATTCTGAATGTCTAGAGTTGTATTATTTTCGCGCAGGAGGGACAGCGATGGACAGATTCCGGCAGATGGTGCTAATCGGTGGGCTCCTATGCATTTTGCTGCTCAGCGGATCAGGGCTGGCGATCCCTGTGTCGGCACATCCGGCGAACCCCGGCGTGTCGCCCAACACTGTGCTGCGTAGCCCGGCAGCGGCGGTGGTGCAGATAGCAACCGCCTGCCAATACGACATCACCACCAATACACAGCTTATTCGGTAGTCTGCCGATATCACTAACTCCTCCAACGTCCCCATCACAGTGTTCTACACCACCTTGTTAGAAACTACCTTTAATGATCCCTACTCCCTTGTATGGGAGCGGCAAGATCAAACCGCGCGCACGCCGTTGGTGCTACCGCCCGGCACGACCAACCTCTCCGATCAATTCCCCCATCAAGTATTCCCTTACCAATACCAATTCTATCGGGTTGCTCTCGTCCTTGAGCAAAGCCTCACCGCCATCGCGCCTGTCGTATACTATGCCGACGTCGATTTTATTTGCTGGGATGCGTCTGTCTCTAAGCGGTGATCGGCGTGGCACGGGCCGGGCGCGCCTGCCAGAGCAGCCAGCCCACCGTGCCGACCAGCCAGGGGACGGCAGGGGGGATCGGGATCGCCGTGCTGAGGAGCAAGAAGCCGAGCGCCCAGCCGAGCCAGAGCCAGGCCGCCAGCCGCCGGTCGGCCCGCGCCAGCGCGTCGGCGGCCAGGATCCAGGCGGGGACCAACACCAGGGCCAGGTCGTGGGGCAGCAGGTAGGGGGTGATGAGCAGGTTCGCCAGCAGGGTGGCCGCCCAGCGCCGATTCCAGGCCTGGCTGCCCGGTTGCCAGGCGGCGCGCCCCGGCCCCAGCCAGAGGCAGGCAACCAGCGCCAGCGAGAGGCCCGCCACCACCAGGGTGAGGGTATTGGCGAACGGGGTGTCGCCCAGCGTGCGGGTGAACAGTCCCCGCCAGTTCTGCATCTGCGTGGGGTTCAGCATCGGGTCGGGCGGATAGCCGCCCACGCTGAGGGCCAGTTGGGCATAGCGCACGGGCCAATCCCAGCCCAGCAGGGGCAGGGTGAGCGCGACAGCCCCACCCACTGTGCCCAGAAACGCGCCCAGCGTGCGCCAGCGGCGGGTGATCAGCAAGACAAAGAGCAGCACCGGCAGCGCCTGCGGTTTGATCGCCGCCAGGGCGAAGATCACCCCCGCCCAGCCATCGGACCCCCGCCGCAATGCCGCGCTGCCCCCCGCCCAGGCCAGGAGCAGGAAGGCTGTGCTTTGCCCCAGCAACAACCCCAGATAGAGCGGCAAGAAACTCACCATCGCGACGATGACCAGCGGGGTGCTGGCGCGGGGAAGGGGCCAACCCTTGCCCAGCGCGATGAGGCTGCCGCCCACCGCCGCCAACCCCAGCAGTGTCCAGATCACGAAGATGCTGACATAGGACAGCCCTACCGCGTGGAGCGGCGCGATCAACAACGCCTCAAACGGCAGGTGGATAAACGGCAGCACATGGATCTGGGTCTGCTGGCCCTGGAGCAAGATGGCGGCCTGGATGGCGGTCTGGGTCGGGCGATCATAGAGCAACTGTGGCTGCCCCTGTTCCAGGATCGCCGCCCCGCTGAGGTTCGAGATCAGATCGCTGGTGACGACGAACGCGGTCGGCCCGCCCCGGCTGCCCACGGTCAGCCCGGTCAGGAGGAGGTAAGCCAGCACCACGGAGGCGCATCCGGCCAGGGCCAGCCGCCCGGCGAAGCCCGGTGTCAGCAAGCCCGCGCCGGGGGCGGGTGGTGGAGGGGCGGGAGACGCTACGTTCATTTTGGGGGGACTCCAGCGGGCGCGGCGCAAGGGCCGATCCGAAGTTTGAGCGCAAGAATCGGATAGCGGCTGCTGCCATCTTGCCGTATGATTATAGCACGCGCCGCGACTTGTATGCGCTGCTACGGCGTGCGGTCTCCTGCTGTGTTACACTGTAGGCGGACGGCCCGCTTATCCTACTCTTGCAAAGGTAACAATCCCACCGATGAAACCACGCGAATTTGGCGCGCTCCTCTTGCTGGCCGCGATCTGGGGCGCTTCGTTCATGTTTATCAAAGTGATCCTGCGCGACATGGGGCCGTTGACCCTGGTGGCCGGGCGGATGGCGCTGGGGGCCGGAGGGATGGTGGTGATCTATGCCCTGAGCCGCACGCAAAAGGCCGACCCGGCGGCCCCGCCCGTCCCCTGGCGGCGGCTGATCGGGCCGTTTGTCATCGCGGCGATCCTCAACGCGGTGATCCCCTATATCTGCATCTCCTGGGGGGAAACCTATATCTCCAGCGGTGACGCGGCGATCTTGAACGCGACCACGCCGCTGTTCACCACGCTGATGGCCTATGGGCTGGGCAGCAGGGCCGGGGCGGATCGCTTGCCGCCGTTGCGGGCGCTGGGGGTGCTGGTTGGCTTCCTGGGGGTTGCCGTGCTGGTCACCGGGTCGCACCAGCGCGGGGCGGCGGTAGACCCGCTGCTGGGCTGGCTAGGGCACGGCGCGGTGCTGGTGGCAGCGGCGACCTATGCCGTGGCCGGGCTGTATGCGCGGCGGGCCTTTGCCGGGCTGCCGACGCTGGTCCCGGCGTTGGGGCAGAACGTGGCGGCGGCGCTGATCCTCCTCCCGCCGACCCTGGCGCTCGCCCCGCTGACCCATGTGCCGCCGCCAGAGGTGATCGCCGCGCTGCTGGCGCTGGGCCTGGGCGGTACGGCGCTGGCCTACGTCCTCTATTTCCACCTGCTGGCGACTGTGGGGGCAACGCGCACCCTGCTGGTGACCTACCTCCTGCCGGTCACCGCGCTGATCTACGGCGCGCTCCTGCTGGGTGAGGACATCGGCGCGCAAGCCATCGTCGGCCTCCTGCTCGTCCTGGCCGGGATCGCGATCACGACCGGCGGCGCGGCGTTCGCCTGGCGGGCGGTGCGGCGGGCGGCTTAAACGCTGTCAACGGATTATGAAACGGATTAAACGGATTACGATTGATCTTCTACAGAAATCCGTTTAATCCGTTTCATAATCCGTTGACAGCTCACGCCTCCACCCCCACCGCAACGGGCAGATCCGCCGCCGGGCGGTTGTGCCAGGCGAGGGCGAGGACCAGGGCGAGGAGCCAGAGCAGGGGAGTATAGGGCGGGAGCAAGTCGAGCAGGGTGACGAGCGGGGTGGTGACGAGGTAGCCGCCGAGCAGGAGGAGGCTCCAGAGGCGGGCCTGGGGGCGGGAGAGCAGGTCGTTGGCGACGTGGCTGGCGAGGATCCAGCCGGGGACCAGGGCCAGGGCCAGGCCGGTCGGCCCCAGCACCGGGTCGGTGGGCAAGGCCAGCAGGAGGGTGAGCGCCCAGGCGCGGTCCCAGGCCAGGGTGCCGGTATCGTCCCAACTGGCCCCGCTGCCCCGCCAGGTGACGACCAGCAGCCCGATCGTCGCCAGGGCGGTGACGACCAGGGCAACCGGGGTCCCGTCCACCCCCAGCGTTTCGGTGAACAGGGCGCGCCAGGTTTGCGGCCCCATGCCACCGGGACTGCGCCCCAGCACCCAATGGCTGGGATCCGCCGCAAACGCGATGTATTCCAGCGGCCAGGTGACCCCCAGGATCGGCATCACCACCACGATCAGCCCCACCGCCGCCACGGCGAACCCGGTCAGCACCCGCCAGCGCCGCCCCAGCAGCAGCCCGATCAGGATAACCGGCAAGAGGGTGGGCTGCACCAGCGCCAGCGCCAGCACCCCCCCGGCCAGTTCGTCGCGGTCATATTTCAGCGCGGCGGACGCTCCGGCCAGGGCCAGCAGGGTCAGGGTGGTACTCTGGCCGATCATCAGCGCGGTGATCAGCGGGAAGAACGAGGTCGCCGCCAGCATGAGCAGCCAACTGGAATTGCGCGCCGTGGGCCAGCCCGCCGCCAGCAGCCCCAGGCTCAACCCGGCAGCGGCGGCGCTGATCAGGGTCCAGAGCGTGAACACCACCTGGATCGCCAGCCCGGCGTGGAGGAACGGGGCCAGCAGGATCGCCCAGTAGGGCGGCTGGGCATAAGGGATCATGCCGCCGACCTCGTAGCCGCCGACGATGGTGTTTTCGGCCTCCTGCTGGGCGGCCAGGTTATAGAGTCGCGGTCCCTGCCCCTCGCCGATCAGGGTGCCTGCGGTGAGTGCAGCGCGAAAGTCGGTCTGGCGCACATAGGCATCCGGCCCGCCGCTGTTCTGCACCGCGTTGCCCCACAGCACTCCGTAGAGCGCCAGCAAGACCAGGCAGATCACCATCCCGGCGCGCGCTCCCCAGCCCGACCCGAACCCGGTACTCTGGATCGGGCTGGGCGCATGGGCGAATGGATTGGGGGGTGGGGCGGGTTCGTTGACGTTGTCGATCATAGGGGCAGGATGGGTGAAACGTGAAACGCGAAACGTGAAACGTGATGCATGATGTGCTACAGCTATTTTACCCGCAAATGGCGTAACTGCCCACCACCCCCCCTGCCAGTGGTGACTTCGTGCTTTCCCCGGTAGAAATGGACCGCGCCCGCTGGCTTCTTGCCTGCATCCTGGCGATGCGCCGAAGGATGGGACAGCCGCAGGCGCGTTGGGTGTTGGGTGTCTGTAAGGGTGCGTGTCAGGGCTGGGGGACGACTGATGTATTGTGTTGGGGGGCGGGGCGCATGTATGATCACTGTGTTGGCTACCATGCGGGAGGTGCCACGCTTTATTTTTATCTCAGACGATCCCTGGTTAAAGGAGTCCCCGGTAATGAAACGCAAGCTTCTGTTATGGTCTTTGGTCTTGTTAGGGGCGTTAGCCTTCCGCCCCACGTTGGCCGCCCCGACGCCGCGCCCGACCAGCGGCGAAATCGCCTATGTCTACGGTGGCAATCTCTGGCTGCTCGATCTGGCGGACGGACAGACCCGCCAACTGACGACCGCCGGGCAGAATGCGACGCCCGCCTGGTCGCCCGATGGGCAATGGTTGACCTTCGTCTCGCGTACCAACGGCAACGCTGACCTCTACCGCATCCGACCGGACGGCACGGCGCTCACCCGGCTGACCACGGACCTCCATGACGATATCCTGCCCACCTACGCCCCCGATGGCACGCTCTTCTTCGTCCGCGTGCTCCAGGACTGGCAAGGCCCGGTCACGGGGGAAGAGGATCCCCCGGTTACGCCTGGCCCACTGGGGCATTCGGTGGTTATGCAGCAAGGGACGGGCGGCGCGGCGACCGTCGTCTACGACCTGGGCACCGGCACCCTCTATCCGCCCGACGGCCTGAGCGCCCGGTCGGCCACGCGCCTGGCCGTCTCCACAAACGGTCAGCTTGGCGTGGATGTCGTCTTGCTCGATCTGTCGGTCCCCCCGTCCCGCGACGCAGTGCCAGATGATCTGGATGGGCTGTTCGGGCAGCGGCTCGCCGATGGGTTCTGCGCGCCGCAAGTGGTGGCCGCGCAGGCCATGTTCGGGCAGTGGGCACCCGGCCAGGGGCGGATCGTGTTCATCGGCGATGCCGACTGCGCCGATCCTGGCGTCCAGGGTGATCAGGACGGCCTGTATATCTGGAACGCGGATCAGCCCAGCGCCCCGCCGACTCTGCTCGTCGGTCAGCCCTGTTGCTGGGGCCTGCCCGCCTGGTCGCCCGACGCGCAGTGGATCGTGTTCGGGGGCTGGCCTCCGAGTGAGATCCCGCAGGAGCCGACCGGCCTGTGGGTCATCCCCGCGCGCGGGGGCACCGCCCAGCAAATTGCTCTAATCGGTTCGCATCCGGCCTGGCGGCCTACGGGCGGCGTGCTGCCGGGGATGCCCGCCACCGGGCGCGGGGCCGCCGGGTTCCCCCTGGCGCTGCTCGTGGGCGCGGGCAGCCTGTTGTTCGTCGGTGTCGCCGTGCGCCGACGGCGCTGGGTCAGTGGGCACCCGACCGCAGCAGGCCGCGAGTAACCCCTTCTATGGCACCCCGATCATCCGTCATGCGCTACGGGTCGCGCTTTCCCGTCGCAGGCGGATGATCAGCAGGGCGAGGACGAGGAGGGCGAACCAGAGGCCGGGGCGCAGGGCCTGGGCGAAGAAAGACACGGCGGGCACGATATAGGCCAGCCAGAGCAAGCTGACCACTACCGTCCGTTCTCCCGGCGCGAACGCGCCGCCCGGCGGGGGGGCATAGAGGCGGCGCAGGATGATCGCCGCCGGGATGGCCCAGAGCAGCATGTCGTTGAAGTGAAAGTGCGGGCTGAACAGGAGCGAGGCGATGATCGTGATCGCCCAGCGCAAGTCATCCGATTGCGGAGTGCGGAGTGCGGAGTGCGGAATATTCGTTGCCGTGGGCTGTTTGGTCCAAACAGGCCACCAGACCCAGGCGACGAGGGCAGTCATGGCGGCTAACGAGACGGCCATGAGGACGGTCAGCAGGGGTCCGGTCAGGCCGAGGGTGCTTTCAAACAGGCCGCGCCAGTTCTGCATCTGCTCGACCGATTCGGAGAAGCTGAAATCGCGCAGCAGCGTGACATAATCGCCCAGCACGTTGGGGCCGATGATGACCATGCTCAGCCC
>JBBSEL010000190.1:0-6760 GCA_038239755.1 Chloroflexia bacterium
ACACGGTTCAAACGGGCCGCCGCAGGGGTAGCCGCCGATGATGCTGCGCCCGGCCAGGCGTTCGATCCACAGGTAGAAGGTGCTACCCGGCGGCACGTCCTCGAAGGTCTGCTGGGTGGAAGGGATCACGTTGGCGAAGCCCGCCGACTCAGAGACGATCTTGGCCGTCTGCCCCCGGGTGACGTTGTTGTTCGGGCGATAGTAGTTGCCGGGGCACGGCTCACCGGGGCCACCGCAGGGGTAGCCACCGACGATGCCTCGGCAGGCCAGGCAGCGGATGTAGACGTAGAAGGTGTTATCCGCCGGGACGTCCACGAACTGCACCGGGCAGCTTGTCGGGGTCGCCGTCACCGTCCGGGTGGCCGAGGCCGCGCTGGTCGCCGTGCGGGTCGCCGTCGCCGTCGCGGGCGGGGCGGTCGGCGTGAGCGACGGCCCGGCGGTGGGGGTGCTGCACGGCGGCTGGGTGCCGGTGAGTTGGAGGCCCGTCGTCACCGTGCTGGTGTTGCAGGAGAACTGGGTGAAGGCGGTGGTGCTCTGCTGCACCCCGATGGTCGCGCTGGTGCCGCCCTGCGTCGCGCCGTAGACGTAGCGGAAGCTGCCCGGCGCGTTCTCGTCAAAGGCGACCTCAAAATTGGTCGGAACCCCACCGGTGAAGGTCTGGGTGCGCCATTCGACGTAGAAAGTGCGGTTGGGGGCCGTGCCGACCACCGACGTATAAGTGCCGCAGCCCGTGCAGGTCGAGGCATCCAAATCATCCCAGTAGGGAAGCAGTTCATAGGTCGCGTTCGCCGACGGCTGGCAGGTGTTGGCGAAGGCGTCGTTGATCGTGCCGAAACTGAGCACCCCATTGGAGCCAGCCTGGGCACCGCTGGTGAAAGTCGAGCCGTAGAGGATGATCGGGAAGGGCAGCGGCAACGGTACTTCGCAATCGTCGCAGTTCGAGCCGGCGAGCATGGTCGTGGCCGGGACCACAGTGGCGGTGCCCGTCGCGATAGTGTAGGCGGCAAGCAAGCAGGGGTTCACCGTCGCTGTCACCGTCGGGGTGTTGCTCGGCGGGGGGGTCACGGTCGGCGTGCTGGTGCGGGTCGCCGTCGGCGGGGTGCCGGTCACCGTCGGGGTCGGCGTGCCCTGGTTGATGTGCCCATGCGCCACATAGATGTCCTCGTTGGTGCCGCTGCGGGTGTCGGTCCACACGCCGTATATATCGCTATTGGTGGCGCTGAAGTTGATGTAGTCGCCCGCCGCCCCGTTCCAGCCGCTCCCCTGCGGGATGCCGACGTTCAGGTCGGTGGTGGCGTCGCTGATCCGCACGTCGGGTTGCCAGGTGGCCCCCGCGTCGGTGGATTGGGTGTAGTAGATGTGGAAGATAATGTTCGTGGTGGTGTCTTCGCGCTCATCATACCAGATCGCGTGGAAGGTGCCGTCGGGGCTGGTCGCCACCCACGGCTCGGCCTGGTGGCGGACCAGGGCCGCCGGATCGTCGTTCAGCCGGGCGGGCGCGCTCCAGACGGTGCCGCCGTTGGTCGAGCGGATGTAATAAATATCGACCCCGTTGG
This sequence comes from Chloroflexia bacterium, assembly GCA_038239755.1. GTDB lineage: Bacteria > Chloroflexota > Chloroflexia > QHBQ01 > JAICKM01 > JBBSAN01. The sequence goes on from JBBSEL010000190.1 coordinate 1,557, forward strand.
TGGCGTTGTTGCGCCCGTCGTTCCAGGTGATAACGAGGTTGCCGGGCGTGCTCTGGTCGGCGGCGGCGACCGGGATCGCACTGATCCGCCAGTTCCGCCCGGGCATCGCCAGGTTGGTGTTCATCGTCCCGGCGTTGGTCTGCGTGCCAAAGGTGACCCCGCCGTCAGTCGAAATACGGTAGGCGATCCCGGCCCCGTTCGCCCAGTTGACGAACACGTTGCCGTTCGCCAGGATGGTCGGCATCGAGAACTGCTGGTTGCCGCCGGTGGAAAGCTGGAACGTGCGCGGACTCCAGGTCAGCCCACCGTCGGTCGAGTAGACAAAGTGGATGCAGGCCCCGCAGCCGCCGAACTCGGTCCAACTGAGGTACATGCGGTGATAGAAGGGGCTGGCCGGGTTGTTATCCACGGCGATCCACTGCTTGTCGGTGCTGTAGCCCCCGGCTTCGTTGACCGCCAGCACGGTGTTGCCCCAGGTGAAGCCGCCGTCGGTGGAGCGGGTGACATAGATGCCGGTATCCACGAAGCCGCCCGCGTCGCTGTAGCCCAGATAGCAGGCGTAGACCACGCCGTCATCACGGAAGATGTTCACCGGGTCGCTCTGGTGGACCGCGTTCGTGCCGATGATCGGCGCGTGGGCGTTGGCCCAGGTGGTGCCGCCGTCGGTCGACGTATATTCCCACACCTCTTTGGTCGCGGTGTTGGGGCCGGGGGCCGAGCGCTCATCCTTGGCCGAGGCGACGACGTTCAGCGGGTTGATCGGGTTGACGGCGATGCCCGGTTCCTGCTGGGCATAAGTCGTCGCGTCGGTGTTGGCGCGGGTGTTCGGGCCAAAAACCGGGTTGCTGAACGGCTGAAGCGGCTGAAGCGCCGACGGGGCCGTGGTGTAGACGGGGCCAGACGATCGCACTTCGGCATCGCGGCCCTCCAGCTTGCCGGGGATGCCTCCCGCTTGGGCGGGGGGCGGCGGACCGGCCAGTGCGGCCTCCGGTGCGGCGGAACGCGGGAGGGGTGCGGCCTGGAGCCAGGCGGCTCCACCTAAGATCAGCACCAGAATCATCAAGGGCACCGCGAATCGCGGCACCATGCGCATGGACATAAAAGGCTCCTTCCAGATCGGATCTAAGCGGATAGGCAACTGCTGCGGGCGTGGCCGAGGGGCCGGGTGCTCTACGTCCGGCCCTGCCCAAAGGGGATGGCCTATCTTACCACAGAATGGCGTTTTTTGCCTAGATCGCTGGAAGGCGTATTGTTCAGGCCGGTTCGCCCTGCTCCGCCGGGGCGAGGCGGCGGGGGCGCGGGCCGGGGGTGGCGGCGGGCACGGCAGCGATGCCCCCGGTGTGGCCGAGATAATGGTCCATCAGGTAGTGGGTGACGGGGCGGCGGGCGGCGATTTGCCCGGCGGCGGCGCGCAGCCATTCGGGTGCCCAGGCAATCGCACCCTGGATCACCCGCAGCCGGTCGTGATAGCAGGCAAGCTGCTGCACCGCCGCCCGGTAGCGGCCCTGCGCCTCGTCCACCGTGCTGTGGCCCGCCAGTGCGGCGGCCAGCGCCTGCCCACAGTGGGCACCGCAGAAGAGGGCCGAGCGGATGCCCTCGGCGGTCATCGGCAGGCATTGCCCCGCCGCATCCCCGACCCGGAACACGCCCGTGTGGATCGGGTCCTGGCGCTCGGTAGACATCACCCCGCCGTGGGTGGTCCCGCACTGGAGGCCGAACCGGGCCAGAAACGTATCGAGGACCGGCCCCAGGCGCACGTCCCGGTCGAACGTGCAGACCCCCAGGCGCGAACTTTGCCCGCAGGGGAAGATCCAGGCATAGCCGTTGCGGACGACCCCCTTCTCATGGTAAAAATGCAAGCCGGGACCGGCTGGCCGCACCGGCAGTTCGGTCTCCATGCCCACGCCTTGCACCTGCGCGGCGGCAGGCGCGGCACTCCCCCGCCGGATCGAGTGCCACCCGGCGGCATCGACCACGAAGCGCGCCTCAACCGGCCCACGGGTGGTCTGTACCACGCCGTCGCTCCAGCCGGTCGCCCGCGTCACCCACACTTCCGCGTCGGTCTGGGCCAGCATCGCCCGGCAGAACGCTTGGTAGTCGAACGTGACATAGGGGTCGCGCAAGGGGAAGCGGATCACCTGCCCCCCGGTATGGAGCACAAAAGCGTCATGCCGCTCCAGCACGGCCCCTTCCGCCCCCACCGCCTGCGCCGTCGCCAGGGGAATCCCGCAGGTGGACATCTGGTGCGCGCCGATGGGCCGCTGATCGAGGATCAACACCTGCTGCCCGCGCAATTGCATCGCCGTCGCCAGCCCGGCGAAGCTGCCCCCGATAATCACCACGTCATACATCGTGCGGTCCTCCCCTTCGTCTATCGCTCGCCTCGCGCCGGGGTCGCCTCCGGTCGTGCCTCCATCTTAGCGCCACCGCGCTACAGTGTGCAATACTAATCTGGCCTTCGCCGCTACAATTAGGAGTTACGCAGTTGGGGCCGTATGCGCCAGATCGTGCGTAAAATTCGTGCCTGTTGGGCGGCTGCGCCAGGCGTGATCTGGCCTACAAACGCTCAACTGCGTAACTCCTAAATATTGCGCGGGAGTGTGTCTGCGCTAGCCAGTTGCAGAGTAGCGCGGTGCCCTGTTGGCGTAGCGGCGCACCCACGTGTGCGCCTGCTGGGGTATCCGCGATTCCAGGCGGCCCGTCCTCTGGCGCGAACGAGTCGGACCCCCGACCAGGGCCGACACACGGGTCGGCCCCTACCAGCGCGAATGCATTAGCCGTGGAGGGGTAGGAATCGTATCGATCTGTTCTGTGCAGTATGCGGTATTGAGGGGTAAATAGTATTAGGGCACCCGACAGGCACATTGCTACCGTAAAGGGGATCTCGTGCCGAGAACGGTTTCCGCAAGTGATGCGCGTGCTGATCTGGCTACTTTAATCAACTGGGTGGAGGAGAACCAGAATGTGGTGATCTTGGAGGTGGATGGCATTCCTCAAGTCGCGGTCGTAGCGTATGAGCAATATGAGGAGTTGATCGCCCTGAGAGAGCAACGAGGGCAAGAGGAATCAGCGATTCCTCCCTGACATGAGGAAGCCCGATCCTCCCGCACCACGCCCGGCTTAACGCTTGTACCACCTCAGCAAGTGGGCACGTTGCGGATCGTCAGCCCCGGCGATTTTGCGGAGCTGCTGTAAACGGATTAGGGAACGGATAAACCGGCGTCATCCGTTTAACCCGTTCCCTAACCCGTTGACAGCGTTTCTTATTGTGCCCCCTGCACCGCCTCCAGCGCGGCGGGGTTCTCCAGCGAGGAGGTGTCGCCGAGGGGTTCGCCCAGGTAGGCGCGACGGACGAGGCGGCGCAAGATTTTGGCGTTGCGGGTGCGGGGCAGGTCGGTGACGAACTTGATCGCTTCGGGCTTGAGCGTCTTGCCCAACTCGTGGATGATGCGGGCTTCGATTTCGGCGCGCAGGGTTTCGTCGGGCGTGCGATTGGGGCGGGGGATGACGAAGACGACGATAGTCTCGCCTTTGAGCGCGTCGGGCACGCCGATGGCGGCGGCTTCCAGCACGCCGCCGTGGGCCACCGCCGCGCTTTCCACTTCGGCGGGGCCGACCCGCTTGCCCGCCACCTTGATCGTGTCGTCGGAGCGGCCCAGGATGTACCAGTAGCCGTCGGCGTCGATCTGTGCCCAGTCGCCGTGGACCCAGATGCCGGGGATGCGCGACCAGTAGGCTTCCAGGTAGCGGGCCTCGTCGCCCCAGAAGCCACGGGTCATGCCCGGCCAGGGGGCACGGATCGCCAATTCGCCCACCGCGCCGCGCACCGGGGCACCGGCATCGTCCACCACGTCGGCGGCCATGCCGGGCACCGGGGCATTGAAGCAGCCCGGTTTGAGTGGCAGGAGCGGCAGGCAGCAGAGGATGCCGCCCGATGTTTCGGTGCCGCCCGAATAGTTGATGATCGGGCGCGTGCCCTCGCCCACGTTCTGGAAGAGCCAGCGCCAGGGGTCGGGGTTCCACGGCTCGCCGGTAGAGCCGAAAAATAAGAGGCTGGACAGGTCGTGCGCCTGGAACCAGTGGTCGCCCTGCCCCATCAGCGAACGGACGGCAGTGGGCGAGATGCCCATATGGGTGATCTTGTGGCGCGCCACCAGCGCCCAGAGCCGGTCGGGTTGGGGATAGGCGGGCACGCCCTCGTACATGACGCAGGTCGCGCCCAGGATCAGGCTGCCGCTGATCAACCACGGCCCCATCATCCAGCCGATGTCGGTGATCCAGAAGATGCGGTCGCCGGGCTGCACGTCGAAGCACTGGGCCATGTCTTGCGCGCCCTTGATCGGGAAGCCGCAGTGGACGTGGAGCGTCCCCTTGGGCCGCCCGGTCGTGCCGCTGGTGTAGATGATCATGTAGGGGTCTTCGGCGTCGGTCCGCTCGGTCGCAAATTCCGCCGATTCGGCGGCCAGCGCCTCGTGCCACCATACGTCGCGCCCGTCCTGCCAGGGCACCTCACGCCCCAAGCGTTTGACGACCAAGACATGCTCCACAGTGGGGGCCAGGGCGGCAGCTTCGTCGGCCACCTCTTTCATGGCGACATGATGCCCGCGCCGCCAGAAGCCGTCGGCGGTGATCAACAGCCGTGCCCCGCCCAGGTTGAGCCGCTCGGCCACCGCCGCGCCCGCGTAGCCGCTGAAGATGGGGATGTAGATCGCCCCGATCTTGGAGACGGCCAGGGTGGCGATGGCGACTTCGGGGGTCATCGGCATGAAGATGCCGACCCGGTCGCCCTTCGTCAGCCCCAGCGCCTTGAGCGCGTTCGCCGCCCGGTTGACCTCTTCGTATAGCTCGCGGTAGGTGAGGGTGCGGACCTCGCCGTCCTCGCCCTCGGCGATGATCGCGGGCTGGTCGGGCCGTTCGCGCTCGGCGTGCTTGTCCACCGCGTCGTGGACATAGTTGTACTGCGCGCCGACGAACCAGCGTGGCCACTGGATGCCCCGCGACAGATCCACCACATCGGTGTACGGCGTGTACCACTCGATCCCCAGGTCTTTGACCACAGCATCCCAGAACCAGAGAATGTCGGTGGTGCTCCGCTGCATCAGCTCTTCGACGCTGCCGATGCCGTGCGCGTCCATGAACCGCTTGAGGCGGCTGCGGCGTAAATACGCCTCACTGGGCCGCCAGGCGATGTCGGGCGAGTCGGT
>JBBSEL010000191.1:0-6754 GCA_038239755.1 Chloroflexia bacterium
CTATACGCTGGATGTCCCGGAAGGTTGGGCGCGCATCGAAAACGGGCCGAATGTGAGCTTTGTGGAGAAGCTGGACGGGCTGCTGGTGACGATCACCGATACCGCCACCGCCCCCACCGCCGCCACTGCCGGAGCCACTCAGGTCGCTGCTTTGCAACAAACGGGACGTGCCGTGCAGGTAACCGAAGTGAAAGACGTAGCCCTGCCCGGCGGCCCGGCGGTGCTGCTGGCCTACACCGCGAATTCGGAGCCGAACGCTGTCACCGGCAAGCAGGTGCGCCTGGAGAACAACGCCTACCTGTTCTACCGCAACGGCAAGCTGGCGACGGTCACGGTCTGGGCACCGCTCGGCGCGGACAATGTGGACCAATGGCAACGCATCGCCCAAAGCTTCCGGTGGCCCTGAGATGGAGATTCTACAAGCGCATGACCTCTATCGCTTCTATCATATTGGGGACGACGAGACCCTCGCGCTGCGCGGGGTGAGCCTGGATCTGGCGGCGGGCGAATTCGTGGCCGTCGTCGGGCCATCGGGCAGCGGGAAATCGACCCTGCTAGCCTGCCTCGCCGGGCTGGACGAACCGGACGGCGGCCACGTCACCCTGCTGGGGCACCGCCTCACCCGCCGCCCCGAGCCAGAACGCGCCGCCCGCCGCGCCGCCCATATTGGCATCCTGCTTCAGGCGGGCAACCTGTTCGACCATCTGAATGTGGAGGAGAACATGCTGCTGCAAATGCACCTGGCGCGGAAGGTAAACCGTCCTCGGCTGGACGACTTGCTTGATCTGGTCGGGCTGACCGCCCGGCGCCAGGCCCGCCCGGCGCACCTATCGGGGGGCGAGGCGGCGCGGGCGGGGCTGGCCGTGGCCCTGGCTGCCGCGCCTGCCGTCTTGCTGGCCGACGAGCCGACCGGCGAGGTGGATGCGGCGACCGAAGCGCAAATCCTGCGTATCTTCGCCGCGCGGCGGCAGGCCGGGGAGGTCACGCTGGTCGTCACCCATAGCGCCGCGCTGGCCGCCCACGCCGACCGGATCATCCACCTGGAAGATGGGAGAATCGTCCATGACACCCGCAACTGAACCGCGCCTCCGGCAGCCGGTCCCACCCCTCGCCGGTGAACCCCCCATCTACGCCCAGGCGCAGGCGGTCGGGCGCACCTATCCGCAGGGTGCGACGCCCGTCGCGGCCCTGGTATCCGCGACCTGTGCCATTCGCCCCGGCGACCGCATCGCCCTGATGGGACCGTCCGGGAGCGGGAAATCGACCCTGCTGCACCTGCTGGCGGGCCTGGACACCCCGACGAGCGGCACGATCACCTGGCCCGCTCTGGGCGACCGCGCCACCCTGCGCCCGCAGCACGTCGGCCTGGTCTTCCAGGCCCCTAGCCTGCTGGCCCCGCTCACCGCACGGGAGAATGTCGCCCTGCCGCTGCTGCTCGCCGGAATCGGGGAGCGGGAGGCGCAGCAGCGCGCCGCGGCCCTCCTGGCGCAGATCGGGCTGGCCGAGATCGCCGACAAACTGCCGGAAGAACTATCCGGCGGGCAGGCCCAGCGGGTGGCCGTGGCCCGCGCCCTGGTCGTCCGCCCTGCCCTCCTCCTGGCCGACGAGCCGACCGGCCAACTGGACCACGCCACTGCCCAGCACCTGCTCGACACTCTGCTGGCGGCGCTCAACGGCACCGCGACGGCGCTCGTCATCGCTACCCACGACCCCCTGGTCGCCGCGCGAATGGACCGGGTGTGGCGGATGGACCACGGCGTGCTGGAGGTGGATGCGCCATGTTAACCCTACTCTGGCTCAAAGGACTGCTGGCCCACCGCGCCGGGCGCTTGCTGGGCGTGCTGGTCGGCGTGGCGCTCACCGTCACCTTGCTGGTCTCGCTGGCGGCCTTCATCGCCGCCAGCGCCGCCTCGATGACCGGGCGGGCTATCGCCGAGATACCGGTGGATTGGCAGGTGCAACTCGTGCCCGGCACCGATCCAGCGACGGTGGTCGCCGCGCTAGGCCAGGCCGTCCCAACGACCGCGCAGGAGCCGGTGGGGTACGCCGATGCGGCGGGCTTGGCGGCGACCACCGGCGGCACGGTGCAGACCACCGGCCCCGGCAAAGTGCTGGGGCTGGACCCGACCTACCAGCAGCAGTTCCCCGCCGAGCTACGGCTCCTGATCGGCTCCCTGGACGGCGTGCTGGTGGCCCAGCAGACGGCGGCCAACCTCCATGTCACTGTGGGCGATTCGGTGCGCATCACCCGGATCGGCCTGCCACCGGCCAGCGTGTCCGTCGCCGGGGTGGTCGATCTGCCCTACGCCGACTCGCTCTTCCAGGCGATTGGCCTGCCGCCGGGCACCGCCCCCCCAGCGCCGCCCGACAATGTGCTGATCCTGCCCGCCGCGCTGTGGCACACCCTGTTCGATCCGCAGGCAACGGCGCGGCCCGACACCGTGCGGACCCAGATCCACGTCCGGCTGGGGCACGATCTCCCAGCAGATCCCGGCACTGCCTTCATCCAGGTGCAGGGCTGGGCGCGCAATCTGGAAGCGCGCACGGCAGGCAGCACCCTGGTCGGTGACAACCTGGCCGCCCGGCTGGATAGTGCGCGGGCGGATGCCTTGTACGCCCAGGTGCTGTTCCTGTTCCTGGGGCTGCCGGGGGCCGTGCTGGCGATGTTGCTCACCCTGGCGGTGGCGGCAGCAGGGGGCGAGCGGCGGCGGCGCGAACAGGCCCTCCTGCGCACGCGAGGAGCCACCACCGGGCAAATCCTCCGCCTGGCCGGGGTGGAGGCGCTGCTCGCGGGCGGCGGCGGCGTCGCCGGGGGCCTACTGGCCGCCTGGGGCGTGAGCCAGATTTTCGCGATCAATGGGGGGTTGCTGGGGAGCACCACCCTGCCCTGGACGGTGGGCTTTGCCGCGCTGGGCCTGGGACTGGCCGGGGTTGCGGTGCTGGGTCCGGCCTGGGTCGCGGCCCGGCAGCATACCGTCGCGGCGGGCCGCGCCGTGGTCGGGCGCGCGGGCACCCCCCTGTGGCAACGGCTCTACCTGGACGGCATCCTGCTCGCCCTCGCGGCCCTCGTCTTCGGGCAAACGGCCAGCACGGGTTATCAGGTCGTGCTGGCCCCGGAGGGCGTGCCCGTCGCCTCGGTGGCCTACGAAACCTTCCTGGCCCCGTTGTGCCTGTGGCTGGGGGTGGGGCTGCTGGCGATGCGCCTGGGTCGGGGGCTGCTGGGGCGCGGGCGGCGACTGTTAACCGCCGGGGTGCGCCCCCTGAGCGGAGGGCTGGCCGGGGTGGTTGCGGCGGCCCTGGGACGGCAGCGGACAGTGGTCGTGCGGGGCCTGGTCCTGGTCGCCCTGGCCTGCGCCTTCGCCACCTCCACCGCCGTGTTCAACACTACCTACAATGCCCAGGCGCGGGTGGACGCCGAACTGACCAACGGGGCCGATGTCACCGTGATCGGCTCGACCGCAGCCCCCGCAGGTCGCCAACTGGCCGCGCTCCAGGCGGTGCCGGGAGTGGCCGCCGCCGCGCCCTTGCAACATCGCTTTGCCTATGTCGGCAACGACCTGCAAGACCTCTATGGCATCGATCCGGCCAATATCAGCGCGGCAACCGATCTGTCGAATGCCTTCTTTGCCGGGGGCAGCGCCCACGCCACGCTGGCCGCGCTCGCCGCCCACCCCGATGGCGTGCTCGTCGCCCAGGAGACGGTCAACGATTTCCAGTTGAACCCCGGCGACGCGATTAACCTGCGGCTGCAAAACGTGACGGATCATCAGTACCACGTCGTATCGTTCCACCTGATCGGGGTCGTGCGGGAGTTCCCGACCGCGCCCAAAGATTCGTTCCTGGTGGCGAACGCAAGCTATATCGCCGCACAGACCGGCAGTGCCGCCGCCGAGATCGTGTTGATCCGCACCGTCGCCGACCCGGCACAGGTGGCCGCGCGGGTGCGCCCGGTCGTCGCCGGGCTGCCGGGGGTGACGGTGCGCGACATCGGGGCGACCCAACGCTCGATCAGTTCTAGCCTGACGGCGGTGGACTTGCGGGGGCTAACCACCCTGGAACTGAGCTTCGCCGTGCTGCTGCTGGCCGGGGCGACCGGGCTGGTGCTGGCGCTGGGCTGGGCCGAACGGCGGCGCACCTTCGCCGTCCTCGTCGCCCTGGGCGCGAAGGGGCCGCAGGTCGGCGCGTTCATCTGGAGCGAGGGGCTGCTGATCTTGCTCGGCGGGGGCCTGATCGGTCTCGCGCTGGGCTTCGGGGTGGCCCAAATGCTGGTCACGATCCTGACCGGCGTATTCGATCCGCCACCGGAGGCCCTGGCCGTGCCCTGGCTCTACCTGGCGCTGCTCATCGGTGCGGCAGGGCTTTCCACCGTGTTGGCCGGGGTCAGCGCGCAAGTGGCCGCCCGCCGCGTGGGGCTGGCCGCGCTTCGCGATGGGTAACCCGGTCTGCCGCGCCCGGAGGCGCGGCAGGCGGATCAACAGCGGGCTAGCAGCCTGTCGGAGAGAACGGGCGGTGCCCGTGTACCGCCCTATTCTCCCCGGACTCCGTCGGGTTTTGCCCGGTTTCGTGGGCTAGTCGGCCCGCCTGCGGCGCTTTCCCCGTAGCAAGGCACCGTTATCCTAGGCAGGGGCGCAGGCGATGATAGCGCTTCACCTTGTACGCCAGGCAGACCAGACACCATTCCCCAGCTACCTTGCCCAGCCCGCGCAGCGAGAACTGCCGGAAGCCCAAGGTCTCTTTGATGATCCCAATCACCGGTTCCACCGTGCTCTTCCGCAGCCGATAGACCGCCTGCCCCGCCGCCGTGCGCAACCGTCGCGCCATCTGCTCGCGGACCGTCGCCCCCTCCGGCAGCGGCGGCGGCTCGTCCGGCGCAAAATACGCCTGCCAATCCCGGCGATGGTCCTGGCGTCCCGGGGCGATGTGGGCCGCGATGCCCTGCCCCTCCAACTCTTGCACGTTGGCGACGCTCCAATATCCGGTGTCCAGGGCCGCCGCTTCCGGCACGCCCAGTTCCGGCGGGATACTCACCAGCGTCGGCCCCACTTCCTGCCCATCGACAGAAGAATACCGTGTTGCGACGGCAGCCAGACGTTGTTGGCGGGCGGTGAGGCGCAGGAGTTCAAGGCTTATGGGGTGGACGCGGACAAAGCAGAATTTGTCATTTGTGATCAGTCCATTGAGATTTGGTTCAGTATCCTGGTGCGGCGGTTGCTCCGGCGGGCCAGTTTCGCCGGAATAGCCGAGTTAGCATTGCGTATCTTGGAGTTCATCGCCTACTTCAACCGCACGATGGCCAAGGCCTTCAAATGGACCTACGCGGGCCGACCGTTGGTCGTCTAAACTGGTAGGTTATTTCCACCGCTCTGTACTAGGGCCGAGGAACCCCACTGCGCCCTAGCCTGAAGGCAACGGCCAGGCGGGCAGCCTGCTGCGGGCTAGACTGTGCAGCCCGATACCCCCGACTTTTCACTGCTCTCCGTCAACCTCGGCCCGTTGCCGCAGGGAGGACAGCCGGACTCCCCTGGCCCGGCAACTCGGTGGTGAAGGTCGCCCCGTGGCCGGGGGTACTGTCCAGGATGATCCGCCCGCCATGCGCCTCGACAATCTGGCGCGCGATATACAACCCCAGCCCCATCCCCCCGTACTGGCCGGGCCGCACCGCCCGCTCGAAGCGCCCAAAAATACGCTCCTGATGCTCAAGGGCGATGCCGATGCCCTGGTCCTGCACGCTCAAGCGGGCAAGCGACCCCACCGCCTCAACCGTGATGCGGATGGGCTGCCCCCGCCCATACTTCATTGCGTTGGTCAGCAGATTAGCAAGAACCTGCTCGATGCGGCCCGCATCCCAACACCCCAGGACCGGGGCGGTGGCCTGGAGGGTCAGCGGGCAGCCTGCCAGGGCTAGCTCCTCCTGAAACTGCTCGGTGACCTGCCGGGTGAGGACGGCCAGATCCACCTCTTGCCGTTCCAACTCCAGCCGCCCGGCGGCCAAGCGTGAGATATCAAGCAGATCGGTGATCAGCTTGCCCAGCCGGTGGTTTTGCTGATCGATGATCTCCAGCCGCCGCGCCACATATTCGGGGGCCACCGGGGGCGCGGTCTCTGGAGCCGCCCCGGTCTGGGGACGCAAGGCGCGCCGGAGCGCCTGGACTGCAAGTTGCAGGGACGTAAGGGGCGTTTTCAACTCATGCGAGGCGATAGAGAGGAATTCGTCGCGCGCCTGCACGGCTTGCTGGCTGGTGCGATAGAGGCGGGCGTTATCCAGGGCGAGGGCCACCCGCTCGGCCAGCGCCCCGGCGAGATCAAGATCGACCTCGGTAAACTGGCGGCCCGACTCGCTCTGGGCCAGGGTCAGCGTGCCGAGCGGCTGTTCCCGCGCAATCAGCGGCACGCTCAGGTAAGACCGGACACCCACCTGCTGCAACAACTCCAGGTAGCGGGGATCCTGGGCAAACGCCGCCAGATCGGGGTCGGTCACGACCGGCACGAAGGCGGGCTGCCGGGTCCGCGCCACGTGGGGGAAGCCGTGGTCGTTTTGCTGGTCGAACGGGTAGCGGCGTTCCAGCTCAAACAGCAGGGCGGTCTTGGCCGGGTTCCGATGGCGGGCGGCCACCCGCTGCAACGCGCCGTCTTCATCGATCAGATCGAGCGCGCACCAATCTGCGAAATCCGGGGTCACATGGGCGGTGATCGCGCTCAGCGTCGTCGGATAGTCGAGCGAGCCGCTCAAGCGCTGGCTGGCTTCGGCCAGGAA
>JBBSEL010000192.1:0-6735 GCA_038239755.1 Chloroflexia bacterium
CTAATAAAGTGGCTATCCATGCACAATCCCTCGCCTTCTGCACTCACGCGCCTGTTGAGCGAGCTAGCGGATCCCCACCGGTCGGACCATCAGCAAGCTGCGGATGCGGTGGTGTCGTTTGGTTTGAGCGTCTACCCCTCCTTGCTGGCGTTGCTTCCTACCGCTGATGATCACCTGCGCGGGTGGATTGGGTATATCCTCATCAACGTACGTCCGCTCATCTTCCTCAGTGATTCCTGGCGGTGGCGTGACGCGTCGACATCGAGCCAGATCACGGATGCCTTGCAGCAGATTCCCGATCCGCAGGCTGCCGACTGGGGCATCGCGGCGGTGCGCGATGCCTATGCACAAGCCCCGGAACATACCCCCGACCCGGATCAGCTGGATGATGCCCTCCACGAGCTGGCGGACTACCTGGCTTCGGTGCTGCCCGGCATGGTCCAGCCGCAGTGGCCGGCCCTGACGGCGGCCCTGGCGGATGGGCAGGCCGTCATCCGCCTCTGGGCCGTGTTACCATTGGGATGTACTATGCCGATTCGCCCGTGATTCCCCGCTTGCTCCAGGGTCTTGCGGATCCGGACGCTTCGGTGCGTCAGGTAGCCGCCTGGGTGTTGCGCCGCTTTTCGCATCCTTCGGTCCGCCCGGCCCTGGAACATGCGCTGCAGGATCCGGACCAAATGACCCGCACGTCAGTGGTCCGGGCACTCGGCAAGTTGGGAGATAAACAGGCGGTGGCACCCTTACAGGCCGTGCTGGGCAATCACGCGGAACTCCCCCAGATTCGACGAGCGGCGGCACAGAGCTTAGGTACCTTGGGGGATCCGCAAGCCGTTGATATCCTGCTCCCCTACCTGCGGGATCCCCTGGTGGAGTTGCGCTCGGGAGCGGCCTGGGGGTTACGGAAATTGCAGGACCGCCGTGCCCTGCCGGCGCTGGTTGAGCGGATGGAGGATCCGGCGGAGGATCCCACAGTGCGTAACCTCGCGCGGTCCGCCGTGCAGCAAATAGATCATGCTCATGGAGCGAGCTAGTTCGCGTCGTGATCATAACCCGGCGGAATAGCTAATCGGGGCATCTTTACGGCCCGGCAGTTAACTGCCAGCAGCTACGGTCTGACGGCTAGGCTGACCCATCAAGGCCAGGTAGGTTTCTTCGAGGGTCGGGGTCACCAGGTGGGCGTCAGCACACGGTTGTGCGCCCCGTCTCCAGGCCACTCGGACTTGCGGATGCGCGCTCCTCAGCCGCCCCTATGGGGGGTTTGCCGTCTCAAGATCACGTTGGAGCCGATAACATGACCGTGCACGAGACCCTCTACTCGGCGCGTACCCTGCATTTCCCCGCTCGGCGCAATATGGGCCGTTTGTACCTTCAGGACAGGCCGCGCGCGGCGCTGGAGGACGTGCTGTACGGGTTCCCGGACGAGGACGTAGCCTGGGTCAGACAGGCGGAGGCCCACGGCACCGTGACCCTGCCGGCGGGTACGCCCGCGCTCAAATTGCGGATCAACCCTGCTGCGGTCACCGATTTGTCGCCCTTAGCGCAGCTTGCGCCGGAGGCGATCCAGGTCCTGACGCTGGCGCATACTCCTGTCACCGACACGCAACTGGCCGCGTTGGCTCACCTGTCGGGGGTGCAAGGCCTCGATCTATCGGGCACGGCGATCAGCGGGGCCGGATTGCACGTCCTGCTCCAGCCCGGGGCGGGGCTGTTCGAGAGCCTCAAAGAGCTGGTTCTTGTCGAGGTTGCCACTCTCGACGACGCGGCGCTGCGTCATCTACGGGGCCTGCCCGCCTTAGAGCGGCTGGACCTGAGTGACACGGTGCTCACCGGCAGCGGCCTGGCCCACCTCCAAGCTCTGCCGCGCCTGCGGGACTTGAGTCTCGGGGAGGTGCAGTCCCTCAGCGATGCTGGTCTGGCCGGCATTCGCCACCTCGCCACTCTGGAGCGGCTCAGCTTACGATTCACCCCGCTCCGCGATGCTCATCTGATCCACCTGCGGGACCTGATTAACCTGCACGACCTCGACCTCTCCAGTACGGAGGTGCGGGGTGATGGTTTTGTCCACCTGACCGGCCTGGTCCACCTGCGCTGCCTGGACCTGGGGAGGACCGCGCTGGATGATAATTCCCCACTGGCCCATCTCCGGGCCTTGCCCGCGCTCGAAGAGATTAGCTTTCTGCAAAACCGGATCACGGATACCGGCCTGGCCTATCTGGCGGAGGTGCCGGCCCTGCGGTCCCTGCGCCTGACGGATTCGCTCGACAGCAGTGCCAGCTTGCAGCACCTCGCAAAGGCCCACCATCTGCAAGCGCTCGATCTGTACGAGAATCCCGTTGATGACCAGGGTCTGGCGGCAGTGGGCCGGCTACCGAACTTGCAAGTGCTTAATGTAAGCGGGACCCATATTAGCGATGCGGGCCTGGCCCATATAGCGGGCCTGACGGCGCTGGAAGAGCTGGGCATCGCTGGCACTGACATCGGAGATGCGGGCCTGGCCCACCTGGCGAGCTTAGCGCGGTTGCAAAAGCTAGAGCTGTTCAATAAGCGGGTAACGGATGCGGGGCTGGCGCATCTGGCGAACCTGACGGACTTACGCGTGCTGTACCTGGGCGGAAGCGAAATCCGGGGCCCTGGTTTGCGCCATTTGCGTAACCTGACCCATCTGGAGTATCTCTGGCTCGGCTACACGGAGAACTTCGCTAACCCGGATGCCCTGGAACCCCTGAGCGAGTTGCGCTCCTTGCGCACACTTAGCATCGAGAAGAGCGGTGTCCAGGATCGGATGCTCACGTTCCTGCGTGAGCTGGGGAGCCTGCGGGAGTTATCGCTGGAGCGCACTCCCATCAGCGACGCGGCGTTACAGCAGGTCGCCCAGGTGCCCGCCCTGGAGAAGCTGGACCTCAAGGAAACGGCCATCACCGACCGGGGACTGGCCTATCTGGCCGCCGTGCCGCAGTTACGCACGCTCATCCTCGCCAAAACGGCGATCACGGGCAGCGGCCTGGCCGCGCTGGTGCGGCTCCCGACGCTGGAAAGGCTGGACCTCTCCCACACCCAGGTGACCGATGATCACGTGGCAACGCTCGCGCAACTGCCTAACCTGGAAGAATTAGTGTTGCGCGGCACGCAGGTCAGCAACGAAGGCCGGGCGGTACTTATGCGCGCTCTGCCAAACTGCACGATCCGGTGAAACCGTGTGATGATCGGACCCGCCGGTAGCACCACACTTAACCGTGGTTGTGCCTGTTTAGCGCACCGATTCGTGCCTGCGAAATGATCGGACACGGTTAAATGTGGTGCTACCGGCGTTGTTCCCCAGCAACACATACGCGGTCAAGCGTCGTGGGCTTGACCGCGTTTGTGTTGCTGGGGGGTGGAAGAGCTAACGATTGATGGAATGGTCGTGGGTACACGGTCTGACCTGCGACCGCTAGCTCGGAAAGATACGGTATTGCTTGTCAAATAGGTGGGGTGACCAATCGGGTGTGGTAGGTGGGATCGAATGGTCGCTGGCTGGTGCCGATGGCCAAGATCTGATGTAATAGCTTCCGGGCGACGGCACAGCGGGCCACCTTCACCGGTTTACCGGCGGCGCGCAGCCGCTCATACAGGGCGGTCACGGCGGGATTATAGCGCGCGGCGGTCAAGCTGGCCATGTATAAGGCGGTCCGTAAGCGACTATCCCCGGTCTGCCCAATCGCCGCCCGGCCCCGCACACTCGTGCCCGATCGGCGCGGCTGCGGAGCCAGCCCGGCATACGCCGTCGCCCGCTCGGCATCGGGGCAACTCGTGAAGTTCAGCGTCGCCACCACCACCCAGGCCGCGGTGATCCGCCCCACGCCGGGGATGGTTTGCAACAGGCGTACACTGGCCGCCCAGGCGCTGTCCGCAGCCACCAAGCTGGTCAGTTCGGCCTCCACGGCACTGAGTTGCTCGTCGAGGGTGGCGACCAGGTCCTGCTGGCGGCGCAGCACGCTCGGCACGATGTGCT
Organism: Chloroflexia bacterium; assembly: GCA_038239755.1. Classification (GTDB taxonomy): domain Bacteria; phylum Chloroflexota; class Chloroflexia; order QHBQ01; family JAICKM01; genus JBBSAN01. Next base: position 3,992 of record JBBSEL010000192.1, read on the forward strand.
GCGCCGCCAGCAGGGCATGCTGCTGGTTGAGGATCTGTTGGCGCAGCCCGAGCAAGCGATCGCGCTCGGCCAGGCGTTGTTGGAACTCCTGGTACACGGCGGGCGGCGGGGTCCAGCGAGCGGGGGTCAGTTTGGCCCCCAACTGGGCCAACACCGCCGCATCGAGCGGGTCGGTTTTCGCCCGCTGCAGCAAGGCCTTGGCAAAGTCATGGGCTTGCTTGGGGTTGACCACGCTGACAGCGTAGCCGGCGGCGTGCAGGGCACAGGCTAACCGGATCCAATAGGTGCTGGTGGCTTCCAGCACGACCAGCACCTGGTCCGGCGCGAGACCGGTCGCGGCCACGCGGTCCAGCAAGCGCTGATACCCCGCGGGGGACTGTTCAATGGTGAAGGGCCAGCGGGGGGCCGGGCAGACGCCGATCCAGGTAACGGTAGCACTGGTGGCGGCGATGTCGACGCCGACAAAAAGTTGATAGGTCGCGGCAGTGGAAGACGTGGCAAGGGGCTCCTGACTAGCGAACGCACGGATCACAGCGCAAGGGCGGGGGCGGCGGCAGCTACCCTCGTCATGCGTGGTCAAGGCCACTCGATACGGTCCAGCCTGCTAGCGGCCCCAACACGGTGGGGGTTACTCTTTCCGACGCGGTCGAGGCCGCCTGGAGCACCACAACCTCACCACCGTGCGGGCTAGGATTCGATTCGATTCGATTTCTTTCGATTCGATCCTTCTCTATTATACGAGGAGCATCTCGATGACTATGCGCAACAATCGCACGGCAACCACCCCGCCGACCACCTCGTCGGCACAGGACCCTACCCCCAGCAATGACCGCCCGCAGAAGAAGGAGCGGGGGATGAACAAGATCTTCCTGTTGGGCCGTATCGGGCGAGAGCCAGCGGGCAAATACACGCCGGACGGTACGCTGGTGGTCACGGCCTCGCTGGGGGTCAACACCTACCCCAACGCCCCTACCGATTGGTTCAACCTGGTCTTCTGGCGTAATACCGGCGAGCTGGCGTTGCAACTCCTCGAGAAAGGAGCGCGGGTGCAGATCGAGGGCCATGTGCGGGTGAAGCCGTACATTGACGCCCGCACCAACGAGCGCAAGATTGCCCACCAGGTGGAGGTGGTCGAGTTCGTCATCGTGGACTATCCGAGCGGTGCCGCGCGCCCGGCGAACCCTCAGGCCAACGGGAACGGGACCGCGCCGGAGGCCGATGGCGCTGATACGGACCTGGCCGAAGTGGCCGACCAGTTGAACGACCTGCCGCTGTAGAAGGAGTTACCCGGCGATTGTTACCTCCGGCGGTGAGTAGGTGCCATTGGCGTACTCCAGCCGGAGGTTTAATAGGCCTTGAAGAGGCTCAATTTTAGCTACATATCCCATAGAGATAATCTTCAACTAGATCTCTGCAACGATCTTCGCCCTCGTTCACTACCGGCCAATGCCGCGTCGTCTGGCCGTGATCCACCCCAGTATTCTAGGCATCGAGAGTTATTAAGCGGGATCGTGGATCTATTTTATCGTTCCTCGGGCTTGTTTCATTGTTGCGTTGGCCGCCGTCGTTCCCGTCGGCTCCCGCAGCACCCCCTTCTTCGATACAGCGGGTTCCGTACAGAGGCTCCGGTTGAAACAACAGGGTCGGCGCATTCCGGCCTGGAGTTTCGAACAGGCAACCGCGATCCGCCGTCGCCGTGTTTCCGGTTGCGCCGTGGCGCTGATCCAGCGGATCCAGTCCCAGCGCGCCATGGTCGTGCACTCCATCCACCCGGTATGTGCCTGGAGGTCGGCCGCAAGCGCGCCTTCCAAATCCGCTGGTACCGGGGGTTCCGTCCATTCTTTAATCGGCTCAATCACCAGCCGGACCGTCTCGCCGACGTCTGCGCCTGCGGCTGCGCGCAGGGTTTCGTCGACCCTGAACCAGTGGCTACCCGTACCATCTGGTTCGAGCGCAGCTTGGAAGCGGCACCCATTAAGGGTGCCCTCCACCATCGTCATGCCGCGTGATGGCAGCGGCGCACTGGCACTCGTAGGCAGGCGCAGCAGGGTCCACGCGCCGATGGTAAAGAGGTCCGCTTCAAACCGGATGGTCGCCATCGTTGCGTGCTCCTTGCGTATTCGCACGCTCGTTGGCGATCCTTCGCACCAGCCGGGACAGGTGGGTTGATCGCCCTGGAGGAGGATCTCCTACCCTTCTTCGGTAAGAGCCAGGTAGCGGTTTAGCATCTATGGTCTAGTGCTGATCCGTAAACCACGGACGCCGGTAGGCGAAATCTTGGCCGGAGTGACCCGCCGACTCCGCCCTAGCTAATTCCTCCACCCCTACCCTATCATATCTTCCCCCCCAACACAAGTAGGCGCATTTCAAGTACGCCTGCTAGCAACGACTAGCGGGGGGAGAAAGCGGCTGGGGGGGAAGTACTTCCCCAAACCGGACATGTCCGGTGATCCGATTTGTATCGGTTGCGCATAGGATGGATACCTCTCCAATCATGCTTCCCTCTCCAATACTCAGCGACTGTTGAATGGCACTGGTTCATGGGATATGTCGTAAGCAGGAACGTTGTTCATATCACCTTCCTGACTTCCTGCCTGCTTAGCCCCGCGAAAGGAACGCATCCATGACGAACCCTGCATCACCGCCGACAACCCCTGCCGAATCCGCCAGCCACCCAGCCCATGCTCTCATTTCAGAAGGGTCGTCAACGGTTATGGACATGCCCCCGGCGCAGCTGTGAACAG
>JBBSEL010000193.1:0-6728 GCA_038239755.1 Chloroflexia bacterium
ATCACCAGCGGGTCTGCGCCTTCCTCCCGCCCGATCTGCCGCGCCGTCTGCCACACCCGGTAGACATGCCACCAGTCGTGCCCCGCGCTATCGCCGCTCAGGGCCTCCCGCACATAGACGGCGGTTTGTTCGATGAGAGAGGGTTGGTCTGTAAGCATTTTCCTTACCTTTATGTTCTCAGGTCTAGTACCAAATTGTGAGAGGGCCACGGTAATGATTTGGATCTTTTAGGTCTGGATTCTCATCAACCATTTCTTGGGCTAATGTGAAATCTTTGTCCGGTGAGAACAGGAGCCTTCGAGATTGAAGAACTTGTAGACTGTTGATGTATTCGACGTTTGTATGTTGGGCCTCAGCTTCTGGCGGGCCTTCGTGAAAGTTCTTATCATAGATAGCTAGCACAATGCGAGGACTCAGCGGTACATAAAGTTGAATGAACTTGACTGATGCTAAAGGATCGGTTAAATCCCCAGGCTGCTTAGTGCCTAGTGGAGAAAATTTTATCGCTATTGAAGGTGAAGGTAACAACTCCCATCGTCCAGCGTCCGCAGGACCATAGATAGGCGGGGTGCGGAAGTTCCTTTTATGGGGGTTATCTTGTACAACAGGATCATCCGATATCCAGAATGGACGATCCGTAACGTTGTACCAAATAGCCCACGAATGACGCAGCAACGTCTCGATTGTTTGCCAGATATTGCCAATGACCATTTGCGCTTGTAGATATTTGAGTTCGTCGCTGCTAAGGTCGGGCAATGCATCCCACTCAGCGGGAAGATGGCTGTTTATCTGCTGGATACCCTGTGCGAATTGTTGACGCTTCTGCTCGGTTCGCGCCATTTGCGAGGCAACAAAAACCGCCAAATCTCCCTGATTTTGCATCACAGTTTCCCATGTTGGTTTGTGAAGCACTTCTCTAATAGCTGTGATGTAACGCGATTCCCATTTTGTCAGGATTGGATCGATTGATGTGACATCACCGCTAGGGCTTGTGAAATCGTATGCGCCCTCTTCATGTCCAACATCCCTAACACCAGCATCAAATATCCGTTGATTCGTTTTGTCAAAGCAGTAAATGCGAGGTTTGCCTGGATGATTAGGGATTGCAAAGTTTTCTAAAAGCTGCCGCGGAACCATATGTTGTTTTGTAGCCATAACAATCCTCGAAAATGATCTGGTGGCCTTACGGACGCGGCGTCGGGGTAGGGAAGCTGAACAGCGGCCCCCTGTTCAGGCGATGATACAGGAAAAAACACATTATGCCGTAGATAAGGCCAAAGGTGACGGCTCCAGTGAGCCCCAGGAACAGCAGGCTGGAGAAGATGCTCACCCCGCGCCGCTGGTCGTGCAGGATCGTCATCAGCGCCCCGAAGATGGCCCCGGCGATGACCAGCAGTCCGATAGCATCCGTGGCCCAGATGGGGATGAACCCAACGATGAAGCCATAGGCTCCGACGCAACTGATGAACATACCTGCGGCCTCGCGGGATAAGGCCCGGCTGCGGGCGTTCCGGGACGCTTGCTGGCGCGAGGTACGCTTGCGCTCCTCCTGCTGTTGCAACTCGGCGCGGACGTGCTGCCCTACTTCCCGCCCGATCTGCTGCGCCATCTCCAGAATGTAGCCGTGTGGCCCCCGCCGCAGGTGCAGGCTAGAGTGGCAATAGGGGCAGGCTAGGTACTCGGTTGCGGTCGCCGGGAGCGGGAGATTACCCCCACAGGCCGGGCAGGACAGCAAGGCCACCGGGGCAGCGACGGGCGCAGTTTGCGCCTGATTGATTAACGATTGCCCGCAGTAGGGGCAGGCTCTCCATTCAGCTTGAACAGGTTGACGGCAGTTTGAACACACAAGCTGTGCCATTAAGAACCTTTCTTACTCCTCATCCAACCGGCCCGGCTCGGGCGACGTGACCGTGACCAGCACTTCGCGGGGGCGGGCACCATCGCCGGGGCCGACGATGCCCATGTCCTCCATCTGCTCGATCAGGCGGGCGGCGCGGTTGTAGCCGATGCGCAGGCGGCGCTGGAGCATGGAGGTCGAGGCGTACTTGCTCTTTTTCACCAGGGCAATCGCCTCGTTGAGCATCGCGTCTTCTTCGTTGCCGTCGCCGCCCGCGTCCAGGTCTTTCAACCAGTCCGGCTCGGGCACGTTGCCTTGCGGCATCACGATCGGGGTGGGCGCGGGGGCGGCTCCGTCGGCGGCGGGGGCGGCGTGGCCGTTGGCGGCAGCGGGGGCGGGCGGGGCGGCGGCGGCGGCCAGCAGCGGGGCCATCTGCGCCCGCCAGAAGGCGACCACCTTCTCGGCCTCCTTGTCCGACACGAACGTGCCCTGCACGCGGATCGGCTTGGCCTCGTCCGACGCGGTGTAGAGCGCGTCGCCGCGCCCCAGCAGCTTCTCGGCCCCCGGCGCGTCGAGGATCACCCGGCTGTCGATCATCGAGGTGACGGCGAAGGCGATGCGGGCCGGGAAGTTAGCCTTGATCAGCCCGGTGACCACGTCCACCGAGGGGCGCTGGGTGGCGATGATCAGGTGGATGCCGGTGGCGCGGGCCAGTTGGGCCAGGCGGCACAGCGCCGTCTCCACGTCTTCCGGCGCGACCAGCATCAGGTCGGCCAACTCGTCAATGATCAGCACAATATAGGGCAGCGGCTCCATCAGGGTCGGGTTGAGGGCGGCGGCGATGTGGTACTGCTCGATGTTGCGGTAGACCTTCGTGATCCCGTCCTTGTCCCTCGCCCCCTTGGCGAACAGGCGGTAGCGCCGCTCCATCTCCCACAGCAGCCACTTCAGCACTTCGATAGCGGTGATCTCGCGTGGCCCCTTGTTGCGCGAACTGCCGGTATCCTTCTCCGGGCGCATCTCGGTCACCACCGGGCGCAAGAGGTGGGGGATGCCGTTGAAGCTGGATAATTCCACCCGCTTGGGGTCGATCATCAGGAAGCGCACCTCGTCGGGCGTGTGCTGCATCAGGAACGAGACGATCAGCGAGTTGATCGCGACGGACTTTCCAGACCCGGTGGCCCCGGCGATGAGCAGGTGGGGCAGCTTCGCCAGGTCGGTCGTCACCGGCTGGCCGTGGGTGTCGCGGCCAATGGGGATACGCAGCTTGCCCTTCCCGGCGCGGAACACGTCGGCCTCCAGGATGTTGCGCAGGCCGACCATGCCCGGCACGGTGTTGGGCACCTCGATGCCGACGCGGCTCATCCCCGGCACCGGTGCTTCGATGCGCAGGCTGGGGGCGGCCAGGGCCAGGGCCAGGTCGTTGTGCAGCGCGGCGATGCGGGCCACGCGCACGCCCTCGCCCGGCTCCAGCGCGAACTGGGTCACCGTGGGACCCGAGTTGATCTCGCGCACGCGGGCCACCACGCCGAAGGTGCCTAACGCCTCCTCGATCTTGCGCGCCTTCTCCCGCAGGTCGCGGTCGTTGATCTCGACATCGGTGATCCGCTCCAGCAGATCGACCGTGGGCAGCTTCCAGAGCATCCCGCTGTTCCCAGCCATCGGCAGGTTCAACTGCTTGGCGATCTCGGCGGCAGAGCGCAGCGGGGCCATGCCGTTGACGGTGGCGGGGGTTGGGGGTTGGGGGTTGGGGGTTGGGGCGGGCGCGGCAGGATCGGCGGCTTTAGGCACGGCGGGGACCGGAGCGGCGGCTTTGCTTGCTGCGATCTCTTCGGGGCTGCGGCCCAGGATGCGCAGCGCGGCTTCGGGCACATCGGCCCCTGCTGTCGTGGCTCCCCGGCGCTGGCCGTTCACCGGCACGTCGAACGGGATGCCGTCATGCTCGTCGCGGCGGGCCGGGGGTGGGGTGGCGGCAGGTGTGGGAGCAGGCGCGGCGGTCTTGCCCTTCGCAGCGGCGGGCACCTGGCGGCCCGGCGCGGTAATTACCGGGGGCGCACTGGTCTGTGGGGCGGTGAACAGGTGCATCAGCCCCTGCCCACCGTGCCCCAGCAGCTTGGCGATCTCGCCCAGCGAGACGTGGAAAGCGAGCATACAGCCGACCAGCGCCAGCGCCAGCAGGATTACCGCCCCGCCCGCATTGCCCGCCACCGTGCTGACCATCGAACTGATATAGTAGCCGACGTAGCCGCCGCCGAGGTGCTCCTCTGCCGCCGTGAGCTTGTCGGCGGTGGGCAGATGGATCAGCCCGACGATGGCGCAGAGGATCAGCAACAGCCCCAGCGGCATTTCCCAGCGCAGCCGGTCGATCTTGCGCCACCCGGCGATAAACAGCATCGCCGCCGCCGCGAGGAGCGCCAGCGGCACCACCCAGGCGGCCACGCCGAACACCGCTTGCAAGCCGTCGCCCACGCCGCCGATCAGCCCCACGTTGTCCTTCGCCATCAGGCTCAGCCCGATCAACGCCGCCGCCACGATCAGCATCACCGCGATCAGTTCGCGCTGCAAGTGGGGCGGGATGGCGATAGAGAAGTGCGGCCCCGTGCTCTTGCCCCGTGATCGGGTCGTCGCGGCGGGCTTGCGGGCCGGGGTCGCCGGTTTGCGCGCCGGGGGGGTGGCTGCCGGTTTCGCCTTCGCTGCCGTGCTGGTGCTGGCGGCCTTGGGCGTCGGGGGGGTGTTCGGTGTGCGGGTGGACATCGTTCAGGCCCTCTCTAGCATGTCAGCCCCGGAGGGGCGATAGATGGTAGCCCACGGTGCCAACCGTGGGGATCAGGCCAATCGACCAGATCAGCCCCGGAGGGGCGACAGACGATAGCCCACAGTGCCAACTGTGGGTACAGCATTCCCCGAAAGACAAGCCCCGGAGGGGCGACAGAACCGTCGGCTATTCCCAGATATATCGCTCGTCATAGGCGATATCGTGCTTCTTCAGGAAGGCCACGAACTCATCCTGAAACGACACTTTCTGGTGATGCGTCGCTTGCCCTTCGATGTACTTCACTACCTCAGGCACATTCGATTGGCTCACGCTGAACGCGCCATACCCGGCTTGCCAGGCGAACTTCTCGTGTTCCCGCCACTTCTGATGCACCCAATGCGACGAATTCGCCTTCAACCCGCGCATCGTGTCGGCCACCGTGACGGTTGGCGGGAGGGCCAGCAGCCCATGCACATGATCCGCCACGCCGTTGATCAGCAATGCCTTGCCGCCGAGATCGCGCACGATGCCACCCATGTAGGGGAACAGGTGCGGTTGGAGATCGGGTGTGATTTGCGGCAGGCGGTCCTTCGTGCTGAAGATCACATGGACGATCAGATGGGTGAAGGTGTGGGCCATTGCGTCTGTCGCCCCTCCGGGGCTTGGCTTATCGGTGATCGGCTACCCACGGTTGGCACCGTGGGCTAGGATCTATCGCCCCTCCGGGGCTGGATTGCCAATTACCCCCGATTTGCACAAGGGTAATTCGCAATCCGCAATCTAAAGCTCCACCACCAGCGGCAGCACCATCGGGCGGCGGTGGGTTTGGGTGTAGAGATAGTCGCTGGCGGTGTCGCGGATCTTCTTGTTCAGGAAGCTCCACTCGCTCGGATGATTGCCGTTGCCGTTCACCTCGTGGGTGAGGGCGGCGCGGATCTGGTCTTTGGTCTGCTCGATCAGCGCCTCAGCGTCGCGGGCATAGACGAAGCCCCGCGTGACAATGTCCGGCCCGGCGATCACCTCGCCGGTCTTGCGGTCCACCGTGACGACCACGATGACCATGCCGTCGCGGGAGAGCAGTTGCCGGTCGCGCAAGACGACCTGCCCGATCTCACCCACGCTCAGGCCGTCCACGAAGACCTCCCCGGCCTGCACCTTGTCCACGATAGCGCAGGAGTCGCGGTCCAGTTCCAGCACGCTGCCGTTTTCCATCAGGAAAATGTCTTCTTCGTGCCAGCCCAGTTGGCGAGCCAGGCGCTTGTAGTGGACTAGGTGCCGCTGCTCACCGTGGCAGGGGGCCACGAAGCGCGGGCGGGTCAGGTTGAGCATCAGCTTCAACTCTTCCTGGCTGGCGTGGCCCGACACATGCACCCGCGCCATCGGGGTATAGATCACGTCGGCACCCTGGCTGAACAGGTTGTTGATCATCCGGCTGACGCTGGTTTCGTTGCCGGGGATCGGGCTGGCCGACAGGATGACCGTGTCGCCGTCTACGATCTTGACCCAGCGGTTGTCACCGTTGGTGATCCGGTTCAGCGCGGCCATCGGCTCGCCCTGCGCCCCCGTGCAGATGATCACCACGTCGCGATCCTCGTAGCGCTTGACCTCTTGCAAGGGGATCAGCGTATCGGGCGGGGCATCGAGATAGCCCAATTCCTGGGCCATCGCCGTGTTGTTTTCCAGGCTGCGCCCGGCCAGCGCCACCTTGCGGCGGTGCTTGTAGGCCAGGTCGAGGATGATCTGCACCCGGCTGATCAGCGAGCCGAAGGTGGCGATGAGGATGCGCCCTGGCGCTTCGCGGAAGTAGCCGTCAAGCGCGTGGCTGACCTCCATCTCGGACGGGGTGTAGCCCGGCGTTTCGACATGCACGCAGTCGCTGAGCAAGAGCAGCACACCATCATCGCCCATGCGGGCCAGGGTCGAAAAGTCGGTGCGGATGCCGTCCACCGGACTCTGGTCGAACTTGAAGTCGCCCGTGTGGATGACGGTGCCTTCCGGCGTGTGGATGCCGACGCCGCAGCCATCGGGGATGCTGTGGCAGACGTGGAAGAACTCCACCTCGAACGGCCCCAGCTTCACCCGGTCCCCGGCCTGCACTTCGTGCATGTCGGCCAGGTGGGTCAGCCGGTGCTCCTG
>JBBSEL010000194.1:0-6727 GCA_038239755.1 Chloroflexia bacterium
ACCAATCCTGGGCGACCTGCTCGCCGGGGTCCCGGTGCCTCCCGACCCCGACGCCGCACCCGACCTGGACCTGCTGCTGGACCAGGTGCAGGCGCAGCGGGGGATCGATTTCCGCGCCTACAAGCCGGCGACCATCCTCCGCCGGCTGCAGCGCCGCCTCATCGCTACCGGGTCGGCCGACCTGGCCGGCTACCGGGCCTATCTGGCGGCCCATCCCGAGGAATATGACCACCTCGTCCGCACCTGCCTGATCAAAGTGACCGAGTTCCTGCGCGACCCGGAGCTGTTCGCCGCCTTGCGCACCCAGATCCTGCCGGAACTTGTCGCCACCAGCCGGGAGCGGCACCAGGAGCTGCGCCTGTGGTCTGCCGGCTGCGCGACGGGCGAGGAAGCGTATTCCCTGGCTATCCTGGTCTGCGAGGTGTTGGGCGAGGACTTGGCCCGGTTCGACGTGCGCATCTTCGCCACCGATCTGGACGCGGATGCCGTGGCCTTCGCCCGGCGGGGCATCTACCCGAAGCGGGCGGTGCGGGGGCTGCCGGCCGATCTCCTGGTGCGCTACTTCACCGCTGGCCCGGACGGCTACGCCATCCACAAGCAGGTACGCGCCCTGGTCATCTTTGGCGAACATGATCTGGGCCAGCGCGCCCCCTTTCCGCGCATCGACCTGGTGTTGTGCCGCAATGTGCTGATCTACTTCAGCAAGGAGTTGCAACAGCGCGCGCTCCAACTGTTCGCCTTCGCCCTGCGCGAGGGCGGCTACCTGGTGCTGGGCCGCGCAGAGACGGTTAGTCCGCTGGCGGAGTTCTTCGTTCCGGCGCTGCCAGCGCACAAAGTGTCCCGGCGCCAGGGGACGCGCCGGCCCGTGCCGGTGCTGTCGTCGGTGCCCGCCCCGCCGCTCGCCGGGGGGCGGAGCGCCCCGCGCCTGCCCTCGGTCACGGCCCGGGAACTGGTCCTGCTGCAGCAGGAGACCCAGCAGGCCCGCGCCGTGCGGGACACCCTGCTGCTCCAATTGCCTCTCGGCGTGGTAGTGGTCGACCGCCACTATGATATTGTCGAGATCAACCCGGCGGCGCGCCGCCTGCTCTCGATCCATAGCTCGGCGATCGGGGAGGACCTGGTGCATCTGGCCCAGCACCTGCCGCCGCGGTTGCTCCGGAGCGCCATTGATCGCACCTTCCAGGAGGAGATAATGATCGCGCTGGAAGAGGTGACCGTACCCCACGTGACCACGGGCGAAGCCACCCAGCTCCAGCTCACCTGCTATCCGCAAGCCGGGGTCGGCCCGGGCGGGGCGGTCGTGCTGATCCTGGTAAGCGATGTGACCCCTGCCGTCGCGGATCGGTGGGCGCTGGCGCAGGCGCAGGCCGCCCAGGTCACCCAGGAGGCGGAGCGGGCGCAGGCGGTTGCCGAGCTGCGGACCACGCACGCGGCCTTAGCGCAGCGCACCGGGGACCTCGAGGCAGCGGAGGCAGCGGTGGCCCACCACACGCAGCAAATGGACTACCTGGTGGCGACCAATCACGCCTTGCTGGCGGCCAATGAGGCGTTGACCCGCACGAATGCCGAGCTGCGCGCGGCCAGCGACTCCTATCTGCTGACCAACGAGGAAGCGCAGGCGGCCATCGAAGAGGCCGAGACCCTCAACGAGGAGATGCAGGCGACCAACGAAGAGTTGGAGACGCTGAATGAGGAGATGCAGGCCACGGTCGAGGAACTCCACACCTCGAACACCGAGTTGGCGGCACGCGGGGAGGAACTCCAGCAGTTCGCGGTCTCGCTGGAGAGGGCGCACCAGCACAGCGAGCACGAGCGGGCGCAGTTAGCGACGATCCTGGCCAGCCTGGCCGATGCCGTCCTGGTGGTCACGCCGGATGGGACGCCGTTGGTAACGAACACCGCCTATACCCTGTTATTGGACGGGGCCACAGGGGAGCTGGCGGATGATCGGGGCGTCGTGCTGTCGCCGGAGGCAACCCCGCAAGCCCGGGCCGCGCGCGGCGAGACGTTTGCGCTGACCTTCACCTGGATGCAGACGGGGGGAGAGCGCCGCTGGTATGAAGCGATCGGCGCGCCGCTGCGTACCGACGAGGTCCTCCAGGGGGGCGTGGTGGTGATCCGCGACATCACGGAACGGAGCCTGCGCCACCTGCAGGAGGAATTCCTCGGGCTGGCCAGCCACGAATTGCGCACCCCGCTGACGACGATCTCTGCCACGCTCCAATTGCTGGCCCGCTGGCACCGGAACCGGGCGGAGAGCGAGCGGCCTGTGCACCAGATCGAGGCGGCGCGCACGCAAGTGGCGCGGCTGGGGCGGCTCATCGACGACCTGTTGGATGTGTCACGCTTGCAAACAGGCAAATTCAGCTTGCACCTGGCGCCGGTACGCCTGGACACCCTGCTGGCCCAGACCGTGGAGGTGGGGCAGACCCTGACCACCACCCAGCGGCTGACGCTGGCGGCAGATCCCGCGCCGCTCGTCATCGAGGGTGATGCTGACCGCTTGCAGCAAGTGGTGCTGAATCTGCTGACGAACGCCATGACCCACGCTGCGACCAGCCCGCAGATTACGGTGGCGCTGCGATCGGTGGGGCGGTGGGCAGAAATCACGGTGCAGGATACCGGGCCGGGGATCGCGCCGGACGATCTCCCCCACCTGTTTACGCGCTTCTACCAGGTGCCGAGGGCGGGGGCCACCCCGTCCGGCCTGGGGTTGGGGTTGTATATCTGCCAGCAGATCGTCACCGCACACGGCGGCACGATCACGGTCCGCTCGACCCTGGAGGAGGGGACGACCTTCACGGTGGCGTTGCCCCTGACCGCGCCCACCGCAGCCGTCGTACCGGCGTAACTGGGGATTGCGGGCCATCGGCCCCGGGGATCCTCCGCCGGACGGGGCCGCCCGGCCCACAGGGGCGGCCCCTGACCCGCCCGGACGGCCTAGCGCAGCCACCGCTGGCAGCAGCCGGTACGCCGCGCAGTCACAGTGCGCATTCAGCAAGGTCAGCACCGCCAGCACCTGGCTGCGGTCAATATTGTTGGGGTGCGCGGCAAAATACGCCTCGGTCTGGGCGAAGGTCGCCGCGCAGCGCTGCGTGCTCGTCGTGAGCACGGCCCCCAAATAGGGAGAGCAGTGAAAAGTCGGGGGTATAATGTTTCACGCTCTCCAAACGCCGCGCCAGGCTTTCCTCTGCTGGGTCATGGGCCACCCGCGCCGCCCACGGCGGCGCTAGACCCCGTAGCGAAGATGTGTCGCGCACACCGGCATAATACAAGTCAGGTGCTGATCAACTTATTTTGGCGGTCGCCCTAAGCCCCCTGCTTGGCCGCAGAAACAGCGCGGCGCAAGAATAGGCGCACGGCAGGTCGTGCCATCCACTCGGCCGGGGTGCAGCCCAGCGGCGGCAGCTAGCGCAGGCTGTTTCCGGCGCGGGTCCGCCTGCGGATCGCCAGCGCTGGGCAGGCACCCCCGCTAGCGCGTATAATAGACGCGCGGGCCCAGGGCACCCCGGCCCGCGCACCCCTTACGGCGGCCCCATCCCCATTCTTTTCGCGGTGGCGGATCGCGGGAGGAGAGGGGATCCGTACTGAGGGGGCGGCGTACGCGCCCGATACTCACAGGCGTATCCTGCGGAGCACCCCCGCCCATGGTTGATTTTGATGCCGTCGCCCCCCAGTTCGATCCGCACCGAGCACTGCCAGCCGGAGTAGCCTCCAGGGTCCGTGACGCCTTGTGGCAAACGGCTGGGGGCACGGCGGGCAGGTCGGTGCTGGAGATCGGGGCAGGCACGGGCCGCATCGGGCGCGCCTTTCCTGCGGCGGGCGACGCCTATGTGGGCCTCGATCGATCGTGGGGAATGCTCGACCAGTTTGTGACCCAGCGGGCACTGCGCCGGCCAGGCGCGCTCCAACTGGTGCAGGCCGACGGGCTAGCCTTGCCGTTCGCGGCAGGCACCTTCGACGCGGTGCTGCTGGTGCAGGTCCTCAGTGGCCTACGCGGCTGGCGACAGGTGCTGGGCGAGGCCCGGCGGGTGCTGCGGCCGGGGGGCCGCCTGGCCCTCGGCCAAAGCGTGCCCCCCGCCGACGGCGTGGACCGCCAGATGCGCGCCCACCTGGTCACCATCCTGGCCGACCTGGGCGCGGAGGGGACGCCTTCCGGCGCACGCCCCGGCGCGGCCCGCACCTGGCTGGTCCCGCACGCGCACCAGCACACCCACGTGATCGCCGCCACCTGGGAGCAGGCGCGGTCACCCGGCGCGTTCCTGGCCCGCCACGCCACTGGCGCGCACTTTGCGGCGCTGCCCCGCCCCGTGCAAGACGCCGCTCTGGCCCGCCTGGCCGCCTGGGCACACCTGACCTTTGGCGCGCTGGATGCCCCATTCGTCGAACGCTGGGCGTTCGAGTTGGAGGTGTTCCGCTTCGATGAGGAGACACATGACGGGTCTGGATAAGAACGCCGTGGTACCGCCCATCGGCGAGTGGCTGTTACAGGGGTCGTTGAGCGATCCGGCGGTGCTGGCCGCCACCGACGCCACCCCCGACTATGCGATTTTGCCCTGGGTCAACGTGGTCAAGATCGGCGGGCAGAGTATCATCGACCGGGGGCGCAGCGCCGTCTATCCCCTGATCGCGGAGATCGTCGCCAACCTGGAGCGGCACAAGATGATCCTGGGCACCGGCGCGGGCACTCGTGCTCGCCACATCTACAGCCTGGCGATTGACCTGGGACTGCCGACCGGGGTACTGACCGTGCTCGGCACCGCTGTCGCCTGGCAGAACGCGCAGATGCTCCACTACCTGCTGGCCCGCTATGGCATCCCCTTCATCGAGCCAGAGGGCTTCAGCGTGCTGCCCCATTACCTGATGGAGCGCGGCGCAGTGGTCTGCCAGGGGATGCCGCCCTACAAGCTCTGGGAGCAGAACCCGGTGGTGGGCCGCATCCCCCCGCAGCGGACCGACACCGGCTGCTTCCTCATCGCCGAGGTCTTCGGCGCCCGCAAGATGATTTATGTCAAAGACGAAGACGGCCTCTATACCGCCGACCCGAAGAAGGACCCGCATGCCCGGCACATCCCGCGCATCGCCCTGGAGGAGTTGCTGGCGGCGGACCTGAACGACCTGGTGGTCGAGCGCGCTGTGCTGGAAATGATGCAGCACACCCGCCATATCCACGAGATCCAGTTTGTCAACGGGCTGCGCCCGGGCCAATTGACCGCTGCCCTGGAGGGTGAGCCGGTGGGCACGATTATTTACCGCGCTGACAAGGAGGCCCGCTGATGCCAGACGAACCCCTGGGGGCGCAGCACGTGCCGTCGCCGCTGATGCGTGAATCGTTGATGGACAAAGGCGTGATCGCGGGGACTGAGGCCCCGGTGCGGGCTATCCTACCGCAGGCCAACGTGATCAAGATCGGCGGGCGCTCGATCATGGACCGGGGGCGGGCCGCGCTGCTGCCCTTGATCGACGAGATTGTCGCTAATCAGCACGAGCACACGTTGATCATTGGGGTAGGGGCGGGCATCCGTTCGCGGCATATTTTCTCCGTCGGGCTGGATCTGGGGCTGCCGACGGGGGTGCTGGCGACGCTGAGTGCGAAGGATGCGGCACAAAACGCCTACATGGTCGCCTGTTTGCTGGCCCAGCACGGCTTTGTCTACCTGGAAGCGCCCTTTCTGGTGCAGTTGCTGCCCGCGATGCTGGCCGCAGCGCGCGGCGCGGTCTTCAACGGGGCGCCGCCGTATGATCTGTGGGAGCATCCGCCGGTGATCGGGAAGATCCCGCCGCACCGCACCGACACGGGGGCCTATCTGGTGGCCGAGGTATTCGGGGCCCGGCGGATGATCCTGCTGAAGGATGTGGACGGGGTCTACACCGCCGACCCGGCGACCAATACCACGGCGGAGTGGATCCCCCGGGTCAGCGCTGCCGAGTTGCTCGCCCGGCAGGTGCCGACGCTGCCGCTGGACGAGGCGGTTTTGCACCTGCTGGGCAAGGCCCGCCTGGCGACCGAGGTGCAGGTGATCAACGGGCTGGTGCCCGGCAACCTGACCCGCGCACTGGCCGGGGAGCATGTCGGCACGATCATCCATCGCTAGGTGGGCCACGCCCCCAGCTGCATAGGATAAAGCGGGAACCAGCGCAGGGGAGGAGTTCTGGACATGCCGTTCAAGGATCACATAAGAGAAATTATGTGATCCTTGGTTGGGCGCTGACAAAACCGGGGCGGCGTATTGCTCCCCCACCCCGGTTCAAATGATGTTGGACGTTAGGCCCCAACTGACTTGCTCCCCCATCGCACACGCAGCGAGTGTAAAGCAACCCCCCAAAGATAACCCCGGTGAGCAGCCTGGCTCACCGGGGTCGCACCACACGAACGATCCGGACTGCGATGCTTGGGTGCTATTCTACCATCGTATAGCCAACGTGTCAATCCCTCCCCTGCCCTGCTCCAGGCCGGGTTCCGCTCCTGGGTTCTTACCGTCCCGCCTGGACCACGTGGAGCTGTTCATCGATCCGGCTCGCCGTCAGCTTGGTCCGCAGGTTGCCATAGGCCTGCTCACCACACGGCGGCGCCGCGCGCCGCCCAAGGATCGCGAACTCCTCCGCTTGCGTCAGCCATTGCGTCTTCGGCCACGCCCTCGTCCGCACACCCCCCGCCTCTCCCGCGGGGAGAACCTGGGTCGGGCGGTGCTTGCGGCTCAGTTCAGGGGCCGCGGTCAGGCGGCTC
>JBBSEL010000195.1:0-6718 GCA_038239755.1 Chloroflexia bacterium
AGCCGCTCTACCAGCAGTTCGGCTACCTGGCGCGACGGGCGACGCTCGCCCGCCTCGATCTTGCGAATCAGGGCCGGAGAACACCCCACCTGCGCTGCCAGGGTCTCCTGAGTCCACTCCTGTTCGCGCCGCCGCTGTCTGACCCACGCGCCAAACGAAAGGGCGCTGACCATTAATCTTGCTCCTCTGTTCCTGCTCCTGGGGCGGCAGGCCTGCTGGGGGTGGCGCCTGCTGCCGCTGTCTGGTTTTGCTCCTGATTCTGGCTATTGTACCATAAATCGGCCCAGGTCTCCTAGATTTTACCCCTACCGCAACCCGAAAAATGCGGTGGCGCGTGCGGGCACCCTGCACCCGCTACGAAGCGCCCCAGGTGATGGCATAGGCGTAGTGGCGCGGTGCCCGCAGGGTGAAGGCGACGCGGAGGTTTTTGACCCCGATCAACTCCCCGACCGCCTCGATGCTGCCGATCGGGGTTTCCGGGTGCATAAGCTCGTCCTCAAATTCCAACAACCAGTGCTGTGGGCCGCGCATGGCGACCCAGCGCGTGCCGTAATTGGTCGTGGCGGCGAACTGCCGGGGAATCTGCTTGAGTACCCGCTCTATGCCCATCAGCCGGATCGGGGCCAGCATCACCCGCCCCAGGATCGATTGCTGGTACTGGGCGACGGAGAGGCGGGCCAGGCGGAGGCGCGCGGCGGGCAGGGACATCTGGGGGAACCCCGCCCGGCAGACGGCATCGACAAAGGCATTACTCACCAGGATTGGGTGGCTGGCGGCGTTGAGGTACGTCTTGAATTGCGCCTCAATCGCGGCACGGCTGTCCGGCGTGAGGTAAGGTACCATCGTCCGCAACCCGATATCGAGCGGCGTGAGCATCATCTTCTCGGCGTCGGGGAGGGGGGGCCGGTCGCTGCGGGCGACCACAAGCGGTTGCGGTTCGCGGCTATTGTCGGGCATCAGTCCAGTGCCCTCCTTGCTAGTGATGAGCGGTTGAGGGTGTGTCGGGCACTCTAGCTACGTCGCGGACACAGGGGGGATCATGGCGAACCGATGGCCCCAGTATACTTGATGCGTGGGCCAGGCACAAGAGGCCGGGACGGGTGTCCCGGCAGAACCGGGACAGACGACTAGACGATGTGCTGGTCGAGGGCGCGGCGCACGGCGGCGGTGCGCGTGGTGACACCCAGCTTGCTGTAGATGGTGGAGAGGTGGGACTGCACGGTGCGCGGGCTGAGAACGAGTTGCGCGGCGACCTGGCTGTCGGTCAGCCCCTGTGCCACCAGCCGCAGCACCTCCTGCTCACGCGCCGTCAGCCGCAAGAGATCGGGCGGCGGGGCGGGCGCAGGTTCCGGCGGGGTGGGGGAGAGCGCATCACCGTGGCTGCCGGTGTCGCCCAGTTCGCGCAAGAGGCGGGCGCTTTCTTCGAGTAAGGGAGCCGCCTCTGCCGCCTTGCCTCCCGCCCGCAACACTTCACCCAACGTGCGCAGCGTCCAGGCGCAGTTCCACTTGTCGCCCAGTTCGCGCTGGATCGCCAGGGCCTCTTCCAGCCGGACGCGCGCCCCAGCCAGGTCGCCCAGGCGCGCGGTCACCCGGCCCAGGTTGCTGAGGGCCAGCGCCGTGCCCCAGCGGTCGCCCAACCTCCGGAAAAGGGTCAGGCTCTCGGCGTGGAGTGCGGCACATGCTTGATCGTCTCCGTCTAGCCGGGCTACTTCGCCGTGCAGGTCCAGGGCCAGGGCGAGGCCCCAGGTGTCGGTGGTGGTGCGGAAGATCGCCACGCCCTCGGCGCTGAGGGCGGCGGCCCCCGGTTCGCCCAGCCGGGCGCGCGCCGAGCCGAGAAAGACCAGGGCATAGGCCAGGGCGCGTGGATCGTCGCCGCCCGCGCTGCGCCAGTGGGCGGTGCTGGCCTCCAGCCGGGCACGGGCCGCCGTGTAATCGCTTTGCAGGTAGGCCAGCACCCCCGCGCTGCCCAGCACCCGTGCCCACTCGTCGGCGTAGACCCGCAGGTCGTCGCGGGCCAGCATCCCCTCGGCCCAGGCGCGGCCCTCGCTCAGGTACCCTCGGAAATACCAGAACCACGACAGGTCCCAGCGCAGCCGCAGGCCAATGGGGTCATCGGGCGGGGCGCGCTGGGTCCAGGTCAGGGCCGCGCGCACGTTATCGCGCTCGTGCTCCAACCGGGCCAACCAGCGCCCGCGCTCGACCCCGGTCAGTTGCGACTCGGCGGCCTCCACCTGGGCGAAAATATAGTGGGCGTGGGTGCGAAAGAGCGTGGTGGCCTCGCCCGCCGCCGCCAGGTGTTCCAGCGCATACTCGCGGATGGTTTCGAGCATGGCGAAGCGTGGCTCCCCCTCCCCCCCGGTCTCGGCCTGCACCAGGCTTTTGTCCACCAGCGAGGCGACGACGGCGAGGACTGCGGACTGCGGACTGCGGACTGCGGACTGATTGTTCTCTGATCCCTGACCCCTGACCCCCAACCCCTGACCCCCAACGACCGCCTCGATAGCGGCCAGGGGCGCGCCCCCGGCGAAGACGGCGAGGCGGCGGAAAAGGGCTTGCTCCTCCGTGTCGAGCAGATCATAGCTCCAGTCGAGGGCGGCGCGCAGGGTTTGCTGGCGGGCGGGCAGGTCGCGTGCCCCGCCGGTCAGGAGCAAGAGCCGGTGGTCCAGCCGATCTAGCAAGGCGGGGAGGGGCAGGATTTTGACCCAGGCGGCGGCCAGTTCGATGGCGAGGGGCAACCCGTCCAGGCGGTGGCAGATGGCGGCGACGGTGGGCGCGTTCGCGGCGGTCAGGGCGAAATCGGGTTTGACTGCCGCCGCACGGGCGACGAACAGCGCGACGGCGGGGGCGGCGGCTAACACGGCCAGGGTGGGCAGGTGGGCCGGGTCGGGCGTTGCCAGGGGGGAGATCTGGAGATCGTATTCGCCGCGCAGGTGCAGCACCGTCCGGCTGGTGATCAGCACCTTCAGCCGGGGACCGTTCGCCAGCAGGTCGGCCACCAGTTCGGCGGCGGGCAGCAGATGCTCGAAGCTGTCGAACACCAGCAGCATCGTCCGGTCGCGCAGGTAGGTGTGGAGATGGGTCAGCAGGGGTAGGTGGCCGCCGGGGATGACCTCTTCTTTGACGCCGAGCGCCTGGGCCAGCGTGGGCACCACCAGCGCGGGGTCGTGGAGGGCACCCAGCGAGACGAAGACGACGCCGTCGGGAAAAGTGGCGCGCACTGCCCCGGCGACCTCCAGGGCGAGCCGCGTCTTGCCGACCCCACTGGTCCCGGTCAGGGTCAGCAGGCGCACATCGGGCCGCGCCAGCAAGTCCACAGCAGCGGCCTGCTCCCGTGCCCGCCCGATCAACGGGGTAGGCGGCAGGGGCAGGCCCGACTCCGGCGCGGCGGCGGGTTCAACTAGGCGGGGCGACGATTCCATCCAGGGTTCTCCGCGATCTGCGATGCAAGGCTGGTACGATTGCTCCCCCTATATTAACCTCTAATGCCGGGCGTGTCTACCCCTCTCCGTAAGATTACGGATACCCAGCCCCGTTGCCCGCGCCCAAACTCTGGTGAAAGTACGGATGGCCTCACCACGCGATCCTGTTATGCTGTTATCAGCAGCCACCGACGATTGATGCTGCGTCTGATCACCAGAGGAGACCCATGGACCATACGCTTTTACATCATCCCCAGGCAGGCCCGGCGTTGCCGGAGTGGCCGCGTTCGCTGCTGGTCAGCCTGGCCCGTTCGCACTTGCAAACCCCCCTGTTCGCCTTGCTCGACCGGGTAGCCCCCGCCGAGGTGACCGGGCGGCACTGGCTGGCCGATCTGTCCACCCCGGCGATCTTTGTGGCGAACCACAGCAGCCACCTCGATAGCCTGGTCCTGCTGCGTGCCTTGCCGGGGGCGTGGCGGGCGCGGGTGGCGGTGGCTGCCGCCGCCGACTATTTCGCCCCTGGCTCCTGGCAGGGGTGCGGCGCGGCACTGCTGTTCAACGCCTTTCCCATCTCGCGCACCGCTGCGCGGAGTGCGCTGGATCGTTGCACGGCCCTGTTAGCCGTGGGTTGGTCGCTGCTGATCTACCCGGAAGGCACCCGGTCGCCGGATGGGGCAATGGGGCCGTTCCACGGTGGGGCGGGGCTGCTGGCCGCCCGCAGCGGGGTGCCGGTGGTGCCGGTCTACCTGGGCGGGCTGCACGCGGTGTTGCCCAAGAAGGGGCGGGTGCCCCGGCCCGGCGCGGTGCAGGTGCGCTTCGGCCCGCCGCTCCGGTTTGCCCCCGGCACGCGCCCGCAAATCGCTGCTGCGATGATGGCCGCCGCGATCCGGCACCTGGCGGCGGGGGTGATCCCGCTGCCGATCGAGAAAGGAGCACCCGATGCTGGGCGTTTATCAGCTTAAACCGCGTTTCCAGGGAGCCTTGGGCGGGGTCGCCGGGTGGTTGATCCGGCGGCAGGTACACCCTGACGTGCTGACCGGCGCGGCGCTGGGGCTGGCCCTAGCCGGGGGGGCGATCCTGGTCGCCAGCCGGGAGGTGGCCTGGCTGCTGTTGCTTGTGCCGGTCCTGGTGTTGGTCCGCACGGCGCTTAATGCGCTGGACGGTATGGTGGCGCGGGGGAGCGGGCTGGCCCGTCCGTGGGGCCTGGTGCTGAACGAGGTCGGCGACCGGCTGGCCGACCTCGCCCTGTTCGGCGGGCTGGCCCTGGCCCCCGGCGCGAACCCCGGCGCGGGGGCGATCACGCTAGTCCTGCTGCTGTTGTCCAGCTACACCGGCACGGTGGCGCAGGCGGCAGGCGGGCGGCGACAGTATGGCGGGGTGATGGGCAAGGCCGACCGGATGCTGGTGCTGGGGCTGGCCGCACCGCTGGCCTTCGCCCTGCCAGGAGTGCCGATCTTCTATGTTGCCGGGCTGCTGGTCGGGGCCGGGCTGGTGCTGACCATTATCCAGCGTTTAGGAGCCGCCCATGCTGATCTCCAATCCCCTCGCTAGCCCCTACTGGTGGCCGTTGCTGGCCTTGCTGGGCAGCGTGTTGGGGGGTAGCCTGCCCCTCTTGCTGCTGGCGGGGCGGCGGGCCGGAGCGGTAGGTCGAAGCCTCTTGCTGCGGCGCTGGGGCGTGTGGGTCGCCATCGCTCCGGTCTTCGTCCTGGCCCTGCTGGGGGGGACGTTGCCGCTGGCCCTGGTGCTGGCCCTCGCCATCGGGCAGGGGTTGCGCGAGTATGCCCGGCTGGTGGGCTTGCCTTCGACACTGGCGCGGGCGCTCGTCGGAGCGGGGGTGCTTACGCCGCTGGTCGCGCTCCTGCCGCCCGCGTGGTTTGCGGCGCTGCCGTTTCTGCTCTTGCTCGGCGCGACCCTGCCGCTTGTGCTGAGATGGGGTGCCGGAGTGGGCGAAGGGGTGCGGCACCTGGCGTTCGCCGCGCTGGGTTGGCTCTATGTGGCCGGGTTCCTCACCCATGCTCTGCTGCTGTATGGGGCAGGCGCGGGTGGGCCGGGGTTGCTGCTGGCGGTGGGGGTCGGCACGGCCCTCAGCGATGTGGGCGCGTTCGTCGTCGGCTCCCGGCTGGGCGGGCCGAAGCTGGCCCCGGCGATCAGCCCGAACAAGACCTGGGCCGGGGTCGGGGGCAATCTGCTCGGCGCGGCGGGTGGGGCGTTGCTGACTGCGTTCGCCCTGCCGCTCGACACTCGCGGGCTGTTGCTCGTCCTCTTGCCCCTGCTCATTGCCGGGGGTGCGCTCTGGGGCGATCTGCTGGAGTCGTGCCTCAAGCGGGCAGGCGGGGCCAAAGATGCCGGAGCCTGGCTCCCCGGCTTCGGCGGCCTGCTCGACCGGCTCGACAGCCTGATCGTGGTCGCGCCGCTGGTCTATTATGTGTGGCTACTGATAAAGTAAGAATTAAAAATTAAGAAAATGCGCCTAAGAATCGTCCTACGTTTCGAATTTTTTAATTCTTACTTCTTAATTCATCCTTCTCGAAAGGGGCATTCTCATGCAAGCAACGATGAATTTCAAATGGCAAGCCCTGTCTCTGCTGATGCGGACGGTGGGGCGCAGCAGCGCCGGGATCGACCTGGGCTACCGGCGCGGGTTCGACTCTGGCCCGATGCTCGATTATGTGTACCGCAACCGTCCCAACGGCGCGTTCCCGGTGGGCGTGCTGACCGACTGGGTTTACCTGAACACCATCGGCTGGCGAGCGATCCGGGCGCGCAAGGCGCTGCTCAAGACGCTGCTCCACGCCGAGATCGCCCGGCGGCTGCCCGGCGGGCCGGTGGTGCTGGCCGACGTGGCGGCGGGGCCGGGGCGCTACCTGCTGGAATTGTGCCAGGAGCCGGGGCCGGACGGTCGCCCACTGGCCGAGTCGCTCCAGGTGATCTGCCGCGATATGGACCGGCAAGGGCTGGCCGAGGGCGCGGCCCAGGCCGCCGCGTTGAGGCTGGGGAACGTGCACTACGAGCCGGGCGACGCGACCGACGCGGCCTCGCTGGCCCAGATCCAGCCCACGCCGGAGATCGTGGTCGTGTCGGGCCTCTACGAGTTGTTCACCGACCCGGCCCCGATCCGCCGTTCGCTACGAGGTATCTACGGGATCTTGCCGCCGGGTGGCACCCTGGTCTTCACCACCCAAGTCACCCACCCGCAACTGGACCTGATCGCCAACGTGCTGGTCAACCGCGACGGCCATCCGTGGGTCATGGTCTGTCGCTCGCTGGCCGAAGTCGAAACGCTGGTGGCGGAGGCCGGG
>JBBSEL010000196.1:0-6715 GCA_038239755.1 Chloroflexia bacterium
GCTGATCGGTGGCGGGCTGCTGGCGCGACAGGCGAACGAGGTCGCGTTGGCGCACGACGTATTCGCCACTCTCCATCTCGACGGCCAGGTGGCCGGCTTCAATGGCCTGGCAAATCTCGGCCAGTGTTAGCGGGCGCTCGGTGGTCATCATTGGGCGATTCATGTACTGCCTCCTGAAAGGTTCCGGCGGAAGGCCGGTGATAATAAGTGGTTGCTATAATGACGAATGAAACCAGGAAATGGTTGCGTTTCTATTGGTCTCTAAAAGCAATATACGTGCCAATTCGCGTCGATGTTCCACCGGGCCGCAGGACTGTAATACACTGTAACAACTCGATAGGTGTGGGGCAGGGACGTTAGTGGAGACACTCATATCATACCAGGGACGGGGCGGGGCAACATCGGCCAAAGGACCATCCTCGAATGGGACATTCCGCCCCCTCCGTCCGAGGACCAGGGTCCCGGCGGGACCCGGCAGCGGGACGTTGGTCCCGCTGCCGGGCGCAAAGGAGCGCCCCCGGCCAAGACCGGGGGCGCTCGATGCCCATACGATGCGGTTACCAGGCGAACAGGCGACGGTGCCTACCCGCAAGGGCGTGCATCAACCAGGGCGGGGGCAGGCCCTTAGCGGGTGACGCGAGTGGCCCCGGCGTAGTGGGCGGCCCAGTAGGAACTCCACAGGTCGCTCAACTCCACCCCCGTGCTATAGTCGGCGGCATGGACAAACTTGCCGTTGCCGACATAGATGCCGATGTGCGAGATGCCGGTGCGATAGGTGTTGCGGAAGTAGACGATGTCGCCGGGGCGCAGGTCGCTGCTGCTGATGTGCGGGCCGCTGCTGATCTGCGCGTCCATCGACCGCGACATCGACACCCCGGCCTGGTTGAAGACGTAGTAGACGAAACCGCTGCAATCGAACCCGGCGGGGGTGGTGCCGCCCCAGCTATAACGATAGCCCAGGTACTTCAGACCCACCTGGACCACCCGGCTGGCCCCGCTGGAGGCGGCGGGGGGCGGCTGGGGGGCGGCGCTGGCCCCACGCGACTGGCCGCTGCGGGCGGCACTGGTTGCCGGAGCGGCGGCAGGCTTGGCGGCAGGCTTGGCGGCAGGCTTGGCTGCCGGGGTGGCCTTCGGCGCGGCGGCGGTCTGGAGGTATTTGCCCATGACCCATCCGGTGCTGCTGCCGTTTTTCACCTGATACCAGGTGGTGCCCGCGCTGTCTTTGCTGGGGCCTTTCACGACCGAGACCACAGTGCCCGGATCGAACGTGTCGATCACGGTAGCATCAGACGCGGCGCTCTTACGCACCCGCAGGGCATCACCGTCGGTGTACGAGACCTGGGCGTAGCCCCCGACCTTGAGGGTCGGCACAGCGCCCCGTGTATCAGTGCTGGAGGCGGCGGGCTTGGCGGCGCTGCTCGTAGTAGCGGCGCTGGTGGTAGCGGCGCTCGTGGTGCTCCCTTTGCCCGCAGCCAGGTAGGCGGCACCAATCCATCCAATCCGGCCTTCGATATCAACCCGGTACCAACGCTGGCCCGTCTCATCCTTAACCGGCCCTTCCAGCACCCAGACGACCACACCGTCCGAAACCTGATCCTTCACATCATAGCTGGAAGCGGCCCCTTCGCGGAGATTAATATTGTCGCCGTCGGTATTCGCCACATGGGCATAGGCGTTGGGCTTAACCCCGCTGTCCGCACTGGCCGGAGCGGTGGGGGCGAATGTCAGTGCCATGAGCGCTGCGGCCAGGCACAAAGCAGATGTAATCCACATCTTTAAATGACTATGGCTCTTCAAACCCGGGTTCCTCCTGGTGATGCGAGTTCCCTTAACAGGTGCAGCGGGCGCAGCCTCTCGTCAGAAAGGGCCGCTACGATCCGGAACAGCAGGAAAACAAGCGCTTGCAACCTCTGCGGTATCGAGGTGGAGCGCGGGGCCGTGCGGTAGGCGGGGATTAACGAGCGGAAGACCGTTCCCAACGCAGTCTTCGGTGCGGGAGCCAGGGCAGCCGGGCGATCCCGGTGGCACCGCCACACTCGTTTCCGACCCCTACCGCGCGCGCTAACAATGCGCGCGAGCCAACCGGGCACGAGGCGACACCGTCCCAAGCCACGTCCGCGCCGTCCGTGCAACGGACAGCCATACACCAGACAGAAGATGCCGGAGATGAGGAGTAAAAACCCGAGGATGAGAGAAGGAAGGCTTCGCCTTCACCGTGGAGGAGGTGAGGGGTGCCGGGCGGGTGGAGCGGCCTAAACGCCGCGACTGGAAGGCAAGCAAAAACCACAAGGTTAAGCGAATATGTTCACGAACCACTTCCAGGTCTTCTTCAGAACTATTAGCTTGAAGCAAGGCCGTTTGCACCTCCTTTCCACCCGTCTGTAACAGCGCAACTATGGCTACGCAGTGCAGAGAATAGCATAGGCTGGAATCGTTGTCAAGGGGCCAAATTTCCCCGGATGGTCCTGGCCCCCAGATTTACCCGAAAGTACTATGTTTGATGGGATATGTTGCATCCTCTTTTTAGGGAATATTCCAGAGGGGTTTTATCAGAAGAGAATGTTCGGACTTGCGCAGAGGTTATGATACAAAATGTGACAACGGTCGTACCCTCTTTGGCCGAAAGGGCGCGCGGCCACCCACAATAGGTTAGAGCGAGGAGCGCAGAGAGGGGATACGTGCCGGGGTGGGCAGCGGCTAATACTGCTGAAGCCAGCGCCATTCTTCGCGGGCGCGCAGGATTTGCAGCGTGTTGATCAGGTAGTGGGCGACCAGCGGAGCGAGGAGGCTGCCGGTCCAGAGGAAGAGCAGGCTGAGGCCGATGCCCAGCGCCCCGGCCACCAGCATCCCCAGCACCCCCTGCGGGGCGTGCATCCAGCCGAAGATGATCCCCAGCGGGACGACCAGCAGCAGCGGCGGGACCATCGCGCCCAGCCCGCCGATCAAGAGGCTGCGAAACAGCAGCTCTTCGAGCAAGACGGCCAGCACCATCGCCGCCGGGACCAGCACCCAGTCGCGGCGGTTGCGGGGGACGATGTTCATCATCACAACCGGAGAATAGACCCCTTTGCCCCAGCGCCCGATGGCCCACAGGGTCAGGCGGTTGAGGGCGAAGGGGATCACCAGGCCGAGTGCCAGCCCCAGCGCCAGGTCGCGGGTGGGATGCTCCACCGTCCATCCCAGCCGGGCGGGGGCCACCCCGCTGAGCAGCCCCAGGCCGAGGCACAGCCCGACCAGGGCCAGCTTGACCACGTTCTCGATCGGGGCCAGCAGCAGGTTTTCGCGCAGGGGGATGCTCCGCAGCAAGCGCCCGCTCTGGTACGTGGCCCAGGCCAGCCCCGCCAATAGAGTTAACGATCCCAGCACAAAGAGGAGGAACATGATGCACTATTGTAGCACGCCCACTCCCCCGCTGTCAAAGCCTGAGAGGGATGATCCGGGCGGTTAATCGGGGGCCATTAGGCGGATCTAGCCCGCAGGCGCAGGCACGGATCACGCGGGACACGAAGGGCACCCGGCCTAGCGCGGCAAGGCCAGACCGTGAGAGGCGAGAGGGAAGAGGGTCGCCGCAGCAGGCAGGGTATGATCGGCCCACCAGAGCGCCGCCGGGCGGGGGGCGGGCTGGCTCGCGGGGGTAACAATGGGGACGGGCGTTAGAGCGGGGGCGGGGACCGGGGCCGCCGGGACGGGCTTGGCGGTCAGCAAGAGGATGATCACCAGCGTGGGCAGGGACAGAATGAAGTTGGTGAAAACCAGGGCACTGGTGAACTTCACATCGAGCTTGAACTGCGCGGCGTAGACCAGGCTGAGCAGGATGGCGGGCATAGCCGAATCGATGATCGCGACCCGGCTCATCACGTCGCCCATATCGAGCAGGCGGGTGAGGAAGAAAGCCATGATCGGCGCGGCGATCAGGCGCACCACCCCGGCCAGCAGGTTGGCCCGCCAGTAGACGGTCAGGTCGCGCCAGTTGATCGTCAACCCCAGCGAGAACATCATCAGGAAGCTGGTCGAGTTCGCCAGCGTGTCCACAGTCGTATCCACGATGGGCGGCAGGGTGTCGTTGTAGAAGAGGAGGCCCAGCAACATGGCGATGAACGGGGCCGAGCGGGGGATCGCCAGCAGGTCGCTGATGACGAAGCGGCGACCCTCGCCGTAGTAGGAGGCTACCACCAGCCCCAGCGTCACCAGCGGGACCAGGATGCCCAGTTCGCTGTAGAAAACATGGTGGAACAGGGCATCGGAACTCAGCCCGCCGTCTTTGGTCAGGGTGGTGAACAGGGGGTAGCCGACAAAGGCGGTGCTACCGAACATGACCGAGAGCAAGAACGCGCCGGTCCGCTTGCGGTCGAGGTGGAGCACATAGTTCGCCAGCAGGTAGCCCAGCCCCGCGCAGCCCAGGATGACCAGCACCGCCAGCAGGGGGATTTTGAGCGACTCCAGGCCGAGCGCCTTGCCTGCCGTGCTGCGGATGGCGCGGAAGACCAGGGCCGGGAGCGCCACCGTGAGCACCACCCGGTTGATCATCGGGGCGAACTCGGCGGGCATGATGTTGAACGCCTTCAGCACCGAGCCAAGCATGATCAAGACGACCAGCGTCTGGATGGTGCTCAACATCAGGTTCAGGTCCGGGCTGGCTCCAGGCATTAGCTCCCCTGCCCTACGCGCACGCGACGCGGTAGCGATTATCCATCCGAGACATGCACATTATGTATAGTTATACCCCAAATAGGGCGGCCTGGCAAGCGGCCACCACGGCAGCGTGGACCGTCTCGACCGTGCCGTTGCCGTCCACGACGACGATCCGCTCGCCTGCCTCCTGCGCGGCGGCGATCAGCCGGTCGTAGTTGGCGCGGATGCGGCGCAGTTTGGCCGTTTCTTCGTAGAGTTCGACGGTGCCGCGCCGCCCGGCCATGCGCTCCCCGCACACTTCGACGGGCACAGCGAGGAAGATGGTCAGGTCGGGGGCCGGGGCTTTGCTGTTCAGGGCGGCGAGCCAGGCTTCGTCGGCTCCCAGCGCCTGGTAGGCCAGCGAGGAGAGTCGGTAGCGGTCACAAATGACGGTGACGCCGCGCTCCAGCCGGGGAGCGATCTCCTGGCGTACATGGTCCATCCGGTCGGCGGCATAGAGCAAGGCCAGCACCTCGTCGCCCAGCGGCTCCCATGCGCCCGCTGCGGCATCGGCAGCCGCCCCATGCTGGCGGTGCGGCGGGTAGCCCAGGCGGCGGGTCAGCGCCCAGCGGACCACCGCCCCCGCCGGGCCTTCGCTCGGCTCCTTGGTGGCAATCGCGTCGCCCCCCTGCCCCACCACCCAATCGCGCAGCCGCGCCGTCTGGGTGGTCAGGCCAGAGCCGTCCAGCCCCTCCAGCACAATAAAATACCCACGCTGTTGATCCATAGCCCCTATTATAGACGTGGGGGCGGGGTTACGCAAATCTGATGCGTGAAACGGGAAACGTGAAACGGGAAACGTGCTGCGTATTGCGTATTGCGTATTGCGTTGGTCGAACTCTGATCCCTGATCTCTTGTCACGCATCATACATCACGTTTCACGTTTCACACATCACGCCCGGTGGCAAAAAGAATCGGGGTACGCTATAATGGGGCGAACGTGATGACGACGACTGTGAGTACGGATAAGGCGACGGCCCGCCGCCGGGTGAATATTCGGGGCGTGCGCGTGGATATGGGCACGTTGGACGAGGCGGTGGCCCGGTGCGCGGCGTTGCTGCGGCAACCCGGCGGGCGGCTGGCCCAGGTGGCGACGGTCAACCCGGAATTTGTCATGATCGCGCAGGGGAACGCCGAGTTCCGCGCCGTGCTGAACGGGGCGGCGCTGGCGACCGCCGACGGCGTGGGGATCATCTGGGCGGCCCGCCTGCTGGGCCGCCCAATCCGCGAGCGAACCACGGGCGTGGCCCTGGTCCCCCGGCTGGCCGAAGTGGCGGCAGGGGGGGGCTACCGGCTCTTCTTGCTGGGGGCCGCGCCGGGGGTGGCCGAGGCGGCGGGGCGCATCCTGACCGAGCGCTATCCCGGCCTCCAAGTCGTGGGCACCTACGCCGGGTCGCCCACGCCGGACGAGCAGGCGGCGATCACCGAGCGGATCACCGCCAGCCAGGCCGAGCTATTGTTCGTGGCCTTTGGCGCGCCGCAGCAAGACCTGTGGATCGCCCGCAATGCCGCCCACCTGCCGACCGTGCGGCTGGCGATGGGGGTCGGGGGCGTCTACGACTACCTGACCGGGCGCGTGCCGCTCGCCCCACCTCTGTGGCGACGGGTGGGCCTGGAATGGCTCTACCGGCTGATCCATCAGCCCTGGCGCTGGCGCCGGATGCTGGCCCTGCCGCGGTTCGTGCTGGCCGTGCTGGTGCAGAAGCTGGCGGAAATCAGAAATCAGAAATCAGAAATCAACCAGTAGCAACCGGCATTCATTCGCTATAGGTTGGTGACGGGATAAGGATTAAGAGCTTT
The DNA here is from genome assembly GCA_038239755.1 of Chloroflexia bacterium. Taxonomy (GTDB): domain Bacteria; phylum Chloroflexota; class Chloroflexia; order QHBQ01; family JAICKM01; genus JBBSAN01. The sequence continues at coordinate 6,473 of JBBSEL010000196.1, forward strand.
CATGCCTGATGACGGTACGTTTGATTGGACCCCCGACGCGGTACGTCACGGCACCGCCACCGCCCCGCCCCCTGGTGCAGGCGAGGCGGGAGGACCGAGCCGCAGTGTCGTCGCCGTCCCGCTGGCCGACGTGCGGCGCGACCCCGACGCGAACAGCGAACTGGTGACGCAGGCGCTCCTGGGCACCCCCGTCCAGCGACTGGCCGAGGGGCCAGGGGGAGCCTGGGTCTATGCCCGGCTGCC
>JBBSEL010000197.1:0-6707 GCA_038239755.1 Chloroflexia bacterium
CGTGCCCCGCCCCGAAGGCGTCATGCACGCTCTCGTCGCGGGCGCAAAAGCCGCTCAGGCCGCCAAGTTGGCGGATTGTGTCGAGTTTGTCCCGCCGTCCGGTCAGGATCTTGTGCGGGTAGGCCTGGTGCCCTACGTCCCACACGATCTTGTCCCAGGGGCTATCAAACACCGCGTGGAGCGCGACCGTTAACTCCACCGCGCCAAGGTTAGAAGCGAAGTGGCCGCCCACCGCTGTAATGGTGTCGACCACCTCTTGCCGCACTTCTTGTGCAACGAGTTCCAGTTCTTCTATCGACAGGCCCTTGAGATCTTGCGGGCCGTTAATCGAGTCGAGCAATTGTGTCATATAACCTACCATCCATTCTGTGCTAGCCGACAATTAGATTGCAGCTTGCAGGCACCAAGATAAGTGTACCAGGAATGACCACGAGGTGTCAATGCCCCATTTGGGCTAGCCTGAGGCCGGTACAAGATCTGTCAAAAAGCAGGACCGGCTGCCCTGGTTGCCCTGGTCGCCCATCGGGTGTTGTACTATCCGCTCTTTATAACGTATACCCCGCGATTTTGTTTACAGATGGGTCTGGTGAATTCGTGTGAGGGTTGGTGTGAGGGGCGTAGGGCATGACACCATCCCCCCGCTGTGCTACAATACACCCGTTAGCAACCGGTACCAACTTCGGAGTTGTCCAGGCTAGATGAACATATACTCTTTGCGCCCCTTACCTACCTGGCTGATCGGCGGTGCTTTCGCACTCTGCCTCAGTGTTTGCGTGGGCTGCGGGCAGACAGGAGCCGCCCAACACACCGCAGCGACCACGCCGCCGACGTTCAGCGTGCCCACCTCGGTTACAGAGACACCCCGGCCAACGCACACGATGAATCCTGATTATGCGACGCGGTACGCTCTGGCTACTGTGGGCGCACACAATCGGGAATTGTTTTTGACCGCTATTGCCCTCTCACCACCGCCTACCCGTACTCCTGGACGGCGGCCCGACGCTCCCACAGTAACCCCGGTTATGGGGATGTTACCTGGTTGTCTACCGTTTGGGAATGGTGCTGGTCTACCCTACAACTGCTGGCAAGGATTGGTTAACGGTCAGCTCCTCATCCTTAAAGCGGGTACAGGCGGTTATGGTCACGACGAAACACAAGGCTTCGTCTGGATCAACACGCCTGACCAACGAGAGGATGGCAACGACATCTATTTTACTCCCCAGCATGTGGGACCGGTTAAGATTGTCGCGGTAGATGGCCTACTCTTCACCCTGGTTCCGGCGGAGCCAAATTCTCCGCCCGTCACCTTCGTCTTCGACTTTGCTACCCGCCAGTGGGTGACGCCAGGCCCCTCGCCCGTCCCCTCCTTGTTGCCTACACCCCCAGCGCCAACGACACTTGAAGGAGAAACCCCGCACCAAATCGCCGGGGCCGGTATAATCTGGCAAGAAACGAGTCCGCACTTCACAAAGCTGATGCATACGCGAAACCAGTGGGTGGAAAGGGAAAATCAACAAGGCAATAGTGTGCTGGTGTGTGCGGAGAGTAAATTCCCAAGAGAAGATCCTCAGCAAGGCATCATCGGGGTGTTATACCTGGAGCATGACAGTGGTACATTTATTAGTGGACCCGATCTATATTTGACCCCCCTCCGGGCCGGAGCCGTACAAGTAATCGACGCCGTGGGTGAGCGCCTGACCCTTCGCGCCGAGGACGGCACCCTCTTCACCTTCGACATACCCACGCGCCAGTGGGTGACGCCCGATCCCTCCCCGATCCCCTCCTTGTTGCCCATGCCGTAGACGCCGCCTGTAACCCCAGAGCCGATGGGTGCGTAGTAGAAGGCGGGGCATGACACGATCCCCCAGGTGTGATAGAATACACCCAGCGACCGCGCGGCCCACCGGCCCACAAGGAGACCCCATGTCAATCGTCACCCGCATCCAAACATTGATCAGCGCCAACATCAACGCCATGATCGACGCTGCCGAAGATCCGCAGAAGATGGTGGAAGAATACCTGCGCCAGATGCAGCAGGAGTTGGAAGAGGCCCGCGCCGCCACCGCGCTGGCGATGGCCGACGATACCCGGCTTCAGGCCCGCTACCAGAACGCGCAGACCGACGCCGACGGCTGGCAGCATAAGGCCGAACTGGCCGTGCAGGCCAACGACGACGAACTGGCCCGCGAGGCGCTGACTCGCAAGCGTACAGCGCAAAACCTGGCCGACAGCTTCCGCGCCCAGTGGCAGGCGCAGCACGCCCAGGTGCATGATCTGCGTGACGCGCTGGCGAAGCTGGAAGCCAAGATCGCCGAGGCCGAAGCCAAGCGCGACCTGATCGTCGCCAAGCTGCACAGTGCCCAGACGCAAGAGGCGATCACCCACGCCCAGCAGAACATCCAGAATCAGGGGGGCGACCAGAGCTTGCAGCGCATGGAAGACCGCGCCGACGACCGGCTGGCCCAGGCCCAGGCGCTCGGCCAACTGACCAACCAGAACCTCGACCAGCGCTTCAGCGACCTCGAAACCCAGTCCGCCGTGGACAGCGACCTGGCCGCGCTCAAGCAGCGCATGGGCAAAGCGTAGGACTGAGGACTGAGTTGGGAGGACTGAGGACTGAGGTACGCGACGAGTCGTCTCCTACTCAGTCCTCAATCCTCAGTCCTCCGCACTCGTTGGAGGGGTGATGGCCCAAGCAAACCCAGCCGGGCAGGGTGGCCCGGCGAGCAACGACCGCAAGTTCCGCGTGGTGCTGCTGAATGCGATGATTCGCCCGATGGCGGCGGCGACCATCGCCGTGACGATCATCGTTATCGCCCTGACCGGCTGGTGGTGGTTCGCGCTGATCGGCGCGGCGGCCTATGCCTTCCTGGTCTGGTCCACGGTCAACGACCCGCAAACGACCGCCCAGGTGCTGGCCGAGGAACTCTACCCGGAGCGCAAGCTGGACCTGGGGCGGCTGCGTAGCCCCTATAAAGAAGCGGTGCAGCGGGCGCTCACCGGGCGCAAGCGGATCGAAGATGCTGTCGCCACCGCCAGCACCGCCACCCTGCGCGCCGCCCTGGCCGATTCGGTGCAGCAGGTCCACGAGGTCACCGACACGATCTATGACATCGCGCTGAAGGCGCAGGATCTCCAGACCTCGCTCGGCTCGACCGGGGTGGACCTCAACGCGCTGGACAACGACATCCGCCAGTTGCAGTATCAGGTGCAGTACGCCAAAGACGACTACCTGAAAAGCCAGTACCAGTCTACTCTCGACGCCAAGAGCGAACAGCAGCAAAACTTGCGCGATGCTAACCAGGCGCTGATCCGCTGGCAGGCCCAACTGGACAACGCCCTCAGCGCCCTCGACACCATCTACAGCCAGGTGCTGAAGATCAAGTCTGCCGAGGTCCGCAACCTGTCGGCGGCGACCGACGAGGTGTCGCAGAGCCTCAAGGAGCAGATCGACAACCTGCGGATCACTTCTGACGCCTTCGATCAGGTCTACGGCGGCCCTGCCCTGCCTGCTCCCGATCCGACCACCCCACCATCTGGCCCGGCCACTCCGCCGCCCGCCACCCCCCCGGTCGGGCGCAGCGGGCACAGCAAGCACTAGGCGACTCTGCTCACGGTCACATGCCGGGCGTGCGCCGGACTTTGGCCTGCTTTTCCGGGTGGGCGGCGAAATAGTCGCACCAGTCGCGCAGGGGACAGACCTCGCAGCGCGGGTCGCGCCAGACGCACACCCGTTGACCGTGCAGCAGCATATCGCGGTGGAAGGCCAGCACGTCCTCGGCATTCTCCGGGTCGGGCAAGAGCGCCTGGAGGATCGTGTGGGCATCGTCGGCGCTCACCTTCGGCCCGATCAGCCCCAGCCGCCCGCTAACGCGGTGGAGGTGAGTATCAACTGGCAGCACCGGGCGGTGGCAGGCGAATAGCAGCACGCACGCCGCCGACTTGGGGCCGACCCCCGGCAGGTGTTGCAGCCAGGCGTTCGCTTCGGGCAGGGGCAGGTCGTTGAGGAAGTCCAGGTTGAGTTGGCCCCGTTCGGCGCTGATCTGGCGCAGCACCCCCTGAAGGCGCGGCGCTTTTTGCTCCGGCCAGGTGGTGCCCCCGATCGCCGCCTGCACGTCGGGGGTGGAGGCATCGCGCACATCGGCCCAGCTATCATAGCGCGCCCGCAGTGCCTTGAACGCCGCCCAGGTCTGCGGGTCCGCCGTGCGGTGTGAGAGGAGTACTTCGATCAGGCTGCTCAGCGGGTCCAGGGTGGGCCAGCGCGGCTCGCCATATTCGGCGCGTAACAGGGCCAGGACCGCCCGCGCTTTGGCCCGCAGGGGGTCGGTGGCGACCTCGGTCTGCGCCTGGGCCAGTTGGGCGGCGGTGTCGTCGAGGTCGGGGCTGCGTTCCGGCGCGGGCCACTTTTCGCGGGATTTGGTATCGATTGGCATGGACGGGTCCTCCGCACAGATTTGTGCGAATGACAACGCAGCCGCCCGGCAGATATGACGGAGCGCCAAAATAGGGCTTACGCAGGCGGCGCTCCCTTGCCCCCGGCGAACGTCAGCCCCTTCGCCGCCAGCGCGCTGCGGAGCAGGGTGACCCCCTTCGGCCCCATGCCGTGCAGGTGCGCGATCTCGGCTTCGGTGTGGGCCGCCACCTGCTCCAGTCGCCCGCAGCCCACCCCCGCCAACGCTCGCCGCGCCGGGTTCGATAATCCGTCGGGTAGGTCGCTCGGCTGTTCCTCCGGTTGTTCTGTGCTCATCGGTCCTTTCCTCCGTGGCTAAAGGGTGCCCATTACATACTCCCCTATATCCCGCCGGGCACCCGCCTTTCAGGAAGGCCGGGGGATAACGAAATCAGCCGCCGGTACACGACCAGCGGCTGACTTCTGACTCCTGATTTCTGGCCTCTGCCTACGGTGTTGGCGTCGCCACGGTTACCCCGGTGGGGGTGGCAACCACGACTCCCGTGGGCGTGACCACCGGTAGGCCCGTCGGTGTGGCAGCAGTGACCCCGGTGGGCGTGTCTGCCGCTTTCGTTGGCGCGACCGGTCCGGTTAGCCCTGGCGTGGCCGTTTCTGACGGCGTGGGGCTGAGGGTGACGATCACCAGCGGGGTGGGGGTCGGCTCCGCCTTCGGCGGGGTCGTGGTCCAACTCCGAAGCTGCTCGATCAGCGTGTTCGCCATCACATAGACTTGCGGCTTGCTGGTCGCTTTGACATAATACGAACCGCCGTCAATCGTCGCCTTGCCGACCAGCAGCGTGTTGGTCGCCTGCTGGGCACCGCTGACGACCAGCGTCACCGTGATCGCCGGGGTATCCAGGCCATACTTGGTGATGTCGGTTTCGGTCAGCACACGCTGGGCCTGGAGCTTCTTCAACTGGTCCACCACGTTGCCCACCTGGAACTGGCTGGCCGGTTCGTTGGTCGGCGCGGTCAGTTGCCACTGGTTATTGACGCTCTGCACGGCCACCGTCTGGGTGATCGTGTCGATGCGGATCGCCTGGGCCGTGCTGGTGGACAGGTCCCACACCACCGGAGCCGGGGTGGGAGTGGGGGTCGGGTTGATCACCCCGGCATCGGGGTTCTGGGTCAAGAAGAACAGCACCACCGCCAGCACGAGGAACACCCCACCGAGGATCACGGTGCTGGTGTAGCGACCGGCGAAGCCGCCGGTCCCCCCCCGGCGCGGGGCGGGCGGGGTGCGCGGCGCGGGGGTGGTATCCCCCCCTACGGGCGAGGAGGGCGGGGTCGCGGCGGGGGCGGGGGTGTCCCGCCGCGCCGTGCCCCGTGGGGTCCGATTTGGGTTGCTAGGAGTACTCATCGCTATTATCGTCTCCGCCACCAGATAAAGCCGCCGAGCAGCAGCACGAGCAGCGGCATGATCACCACGCTCGTGTAGAAGGTCAGGCTCTGTTCCGCCACGCCCAGGGTCAATGTCGGTGCGGTGGTCGAGGGCGCGGGGATCGAGATGCGATCTTCAGACTCGGACAGCCAGTTGACGATGTTGGTGAACAAGGTCAGGTTGCTTGTCGCGTTCAGTTGCTGCACCAGCAAGTCGGACGCGAAGTCCACGTCGCCGGTGACGACCAGGCGGGTGCCCCGCGTTTGGGTCGTCTGGGCCGTGTTGGTCACAGTGCCGGTGGCCGCCGCCTGCTCAACACTCACGATCAGGGTCAGCGGCCCCTGGGGGGCCGTATCGTCGGGCACCAGTTGCCCCTGTTGCCCGTTTGTGCCCGGCACGATCTTCGCCAGCAGCGAGGTGCTGCTGCTCTGCACCACTGCGGTGGTCAGGAAGCCGGTGATCGTGCTCGTCGGCGGCTGGATCGCTTCTGCCGCCGAGTAGAAGGTGCGCAAGCTGCCCATATCCTTGGTGATCGGGGACGTTCCGTAGCTCGACACCAGGATATTGAACGGGGTGGGGGACCAGACATTGGTCTGGGCGCTTTCGAGGATCACGTCGTGATACTCGGTCAGCCCATACTTCTGGAGCAGGGCGGGGGGCAGGGGCGCGGCCTCCGGGTCGCCCATCAGCAGCACATGGCCGCCGCGATCCAGATAGTCGCTGACGGCGCGCACTTGCTGGTCGTTCATCGGGTGGGCCGGATCGATCGGCGGCACAATCAGCACGGTCACGTCGGACAGCGAGATGGTCGGGCTGATCGCGACGTTATAGGGCTGGGCCATGACGACATAGTTCTGCTGCGACAGTTCGTTGTTC
>JBBSEL010000198.1:0-6698 GCA_038239755.1 Chloroflexia bacterium
AGATGGCGGCCCTTCCCGACCAACAACACGCGGTGGAGTTGGTCGAGCGGCTCGCGGCGGAACGCACCCCCATCATCGGCAACCCCCCTGCCGACACGGCACCCTGACCCATGCATCGCCCCCCTACCCTACCGGGGCGGTTACCCCATCCGCGATCTCGGCGTAGGGGCGACTGGCGGTCGCCTTGTTAGGGTACCCCTTTTGATCGGGTTGCGATCCCTGGCAAGGCGACCGGCGGTCGCCCCTACACCAGCAGTGAGCGTCGCCCGTTCATCTCGGTTTTGCAGGAGTGATGCAGCCATTACCACGGCTGTTGCAAAATCCGAGGCTGCCATCCTTCGCTGCGCTCAGGATCTTCTCGGCGGTCCGAGGTACTGCGGGAAATAATGGGCGCTTCGTTAACAACCAAGCGGCCTAACCAAGATCCTTCGCTGCGCTCAGGATAACAGCCTCGGAAGGTCGGTGAGTACCGACTGACTTAGCATCCGCCTTGCAGCCCTACCCTTCTCCGTAGTGGTAAGGATAGCCTTCTTCTTGTGGGATATGTATACTCTTCTCGCTCCCTGACGCTTACGGTTTGTGGTGGTGCTTCTTCGCAGGGTGGTGGCGCGGGGGGTGAACGTGCCGATTGGCGGGGTGCTGGGCTGGCACACCCTGCGGGGGCGGAGCGGCATCGCGCCGGGGTGGCTGGCCTTCGCGGGGGAGCGGCTGGCGGGGTCCGGCCACCTGCGCCTGCACCTGCTGGCCCTTGATCGTGGTGCGCTGGAGCGCCTGGATCACCCGGTCGCTGGCGGCGCTAGGCACCTCCACGAACGTCGTCGCATCGTAGATATCAATCGCCCCGATGGCGCGGCCAGGAAGACCCGACTCGTTGGCAATCGCGCCTACGATATCCCCAGGCCGCACGCCGCTGGCCCGCCCGATGTTGAGGAAGAGGCGCACCATCCCCGGCTCGACCCCCTCGCTGGCGTCCTCAATCTCGATCATTTCGGTCAAAGGCCGGTCCCCATCCATCGCCAGTTTCGCCGCTGCCGCCGCGATCGTCGCCGGGTCGAACTCGGCGGACAACTCGTTGACCATCACCAGGAACGGATCGAGGTTGCCCCCGGCGATCTGCTCACGCAAGGCGGCCTTCAGCACCTCGCGGCGACGGGCGGCCACGTCGGCGATCGACGGCAGGCGCAGCGGGCGGATCTTCTGGCCGATGATCCGCTCGATGATCCGTAGCAGGCGCAGTTCGTTCGGCTGTACCAGGGTGATCGCTTTGCCGGTCCGTCCGGCCCGCCCGGTGCGCCCGATGCGATGGACGTAGGACTCGGCATCCTCCGGAATGGCGTAGTTGAAGACGTGGGTCACGCCGGTGATATCCAGCCCGCGCGCCGCCACCTGGGTCGCCACCAGCAGTTCCACCTGCCCGCTGCGGAAGCGTTGCATCACCCGGTCCCGCTGGGGCTGGTTGAGGTCGCCGTGCAGGGTCTCGGCGCTGAACCCGCGCGATTGCAACGCCTCCCCCAGTTCGTCCACATCGCGCTTCATGCGGGCGAAGATGATCGCCGATTCGGGGGCATCGTGATCGAGCAAGCGGGTCAGTACATCAAGACGGCTGGCGGGGGTCACTTCGACATACCACTGATCGATGGCCGGGATGGTCAGGGCGGTGGGAGCGATGGTGACTCGCACGGCGTCACGCAAGTATTTCCCGGCCAGGGCGGCGATGCGCGGCGGGATGGTGGCCGAGAAGAGGGCCGTCTGGCGCTCCGGCGGGGCCGCCTCCAGAATGCTTTCGATATCTTCGATAAAGCCCATATCGAGCATCTCGTCGGCTTCGTCCAGCACCACATACTTGAGGGCGCTCAGATCGAGGGTGCCCCGGCGCAAGTGATCGAGGACTCGGCCCGGCGTGCCGATCACCACCTGCACCCCCCGGCGCAAGGCCTGAAGCTGGCGATAGATCGGCTGGCCGCCGTAGACCGGCAGCACGGTCAACCCTTTGGCCCGACCCAGCCGGTGGGTGGCCTCGGCCACCTGCACCGCCAGTTCGCGGGTGGGGGCCAGCACCAGCGCCTGCACCCGCCCGTCCTCCGGCGCGATGCACTCCACGATGGGGATAGCGAAGGCCGCCGTTTTCCCGGTGCCGGTCTGAGCCTGGGCGATCACGTCGCGGCCATCGATAAGCAGGCGGATCGTCTCTGCCTGGATGGGGGTCGGTTCCTCATAACCCAGTTCGGCAACGGTGGTCAGCATCCCTGGACTTAATAATAAATCTTCAAACGTTCCGGCCATATAAGGTACTCCTTGCGGTTCATGATACTAAAGCCGCCATTGGACTTCAGCGGGGGCAAACAGAAAATAGGCCGGAGGATCAGAACGGTATGGACGATCTGGATCTGTTCCCTGGTGGGGCGGAGACTCCGTACATAATCTTCTTCTCTATTGTCATTATAAAACGGTTGCCCTACCCGATACAGCATCAGCAACCTTCGCCACGTTCCTGCTAAAACGACCCACTCCACGCATCTCCGACAACCAATTTGTTTTCGCGAAAACAATTTTCGCGGGGGGAAGCGCCTGCGCGCCGTTCCCATAATCAGAACTGATGTTTTGCGATATGTCGCAGGAAGGAAATATGTGGATAAGTCCCTCGTGAATCATCATTTAGCATATTGACAACTTGTGCCATTTAGTGATAATATAACACAAAAGCGCACAACCTGTCCAAATGACTCGGAGGATCCATGGCGAATACCGGCAAGCTACTGAAGACAGCCGAAGTTGCTGCCCGTCTGGGGGTGGATACCGGCACGGTAGCCCGCTATATCCGGGAGGGTTTGCTCCCGGCTACATCCACCGCCGGGGGCCACTACCGCATCTCGGAAGTGGACCTCGAAGCGTTTATTGCCAGCGCCACCCGGACCAAAGAAGACGGCGCGATTATCATCGCCCTGGCGAACCAGAAAGGCGGCGTGGGCAAAACTACCGCCACCGCCAACCTGGGAGTCTTGCTCTGGCAGATGGGCTTGCGGGTGCTGCTGGTCGATCTCGATCCGCAGGGGCACCTGACCTTCACCCTGGGGCACGACCCCGACAGCCTCCCCTACACGATCTATGATGCCATGATCGGGGAGCGCGATTTCGACGTGAGCCGGATTATTATGAAAACCTCCTTCGGTCCCGACCTCGCCCCAAACAGCATCGCCGCCAGCAACGCCGACCGCGAACTGAGCGGCAAGCCCACCTGGGGTACGCGCCTGACCAATGTGCTGCGCCGGGTCCGCCAGCAGTATGATTACATTCTACTCGATGCCGGGCCAAGCCTCAATAGCCTGACCGTCAACGCGCTCTATGCCGCTGATTATGTACTGATCCCTACGCAACTAGAATTGCTCTCGGTTAAGGGTCTACAACTGTTGCTGGAGCGGATTGACGAGGCCCGCGCCGAGGCGAACCCCCGCCTGCAAATCGCCGGGGCGGTCGCCATGATGGTCCAGCAGGCCAATGCCGCGCGGACGATGGGCGAGGCGCTGCGCCTGGCCCTGGGCCAGCGGGGCATCCGCGCCTTCACCACAGTGATCAAGCGCAGCGTGCAGTTTGCTGAGGCGGCGAACCAGCGCACCGTGATGGCGACGATCAGCCCGCGCAGCGAACATACCGAGGCGTACCGGCTCCTGCTGGCCGAGGTGTTGAAGGTGGTCGGGGGGCCAGGATTGGACCGGATCGGGATGCTAACCCGCGATGAACGATCCCCGGTTGAGGTTGCTTAAGAGGAGCGCATAGCGTGGTTAAGAAGTCGAAACCTGTCGATCTGAGTTTTCTCCAGGGCCTGGGCGACCGCACCGACCTGTCGGGCATGTTCGCCAGCAGTGTCAGCGACGTGCAGCAAGCCGTGTCGGTGAAACTGGACCGGCTGGCCGATAATCCCTACCAGCCCCGGCAGGTGATGGATGACGGGAGCCTGGAAGATCTGGCGCAGGTGATCCGGTCGCAGGGCTTCCAGGGAGTGCTGGTGGCGCGCCCGCATCCGGCGGAACCGGGGATGTTCCAGCTAACCGCCGGACACCGCCGCCGCGAAGCCGCCCGCCGCGCCGGGCTAACCACCCTGCCGATTGTGGTCCGCGACCTGACCAACGAAGAAATGACCGTGCTGGCGATCACCGAAAACATCCAGCGCGAAGACCTGAACCCGCTGGAAGAAGGCCGCATCTACCTGCTGATGGACCAGGAGTTGGGGTACAAACACGAGCAGATCGCGAAGGAAGTGGGCAAGAACCGGGGCTATATCGAGAACCGTATCCGGGTGGCCCGCGCTCCGCAGGACGTACAAAAACTGGTCCTCGCCAAGCCCGACAGTTTGCGGGCCGTGGCGACGTTGATCAAAATCAAAGACCCGACCCAGCGCGCCGAGTTGATCGCGCAGTTGTTGCGTGGCAGCCTGACGGTGGACGATCTGCCAGGGTATATAGAAGCCCAATTCGCGCCTGTTGGCGGCGTGGGGCAAGCCGCACCCGCGCCCGAACCGGATGCCCGCGCCCAGGAACGGATTGGCAACGGCAAGCTGAGTGCCGCCCTACGCAACCTGAGCACCTACCGCGACAGCCTGGAAGGGCGCGAGGCGATTTCGATGCGCGAGTACGAGAACCTGCTCCTGTTGCAAACCGTGATCGAAGAATTATGCGCGATGCAGGCAGTTGAACTGCAAAGCGCCTCATGATTTGTTTTCGCGAAAACAAACCGCCGTGCCAGCGGGTAGGGCGGGTCGCACGCGAGAGGAAGCCGATACAGAAGTAGAACAGGGGTGAGGGCGCGCTGCCGAGCGCAGTTGATAGGGAACGCGGTGGCAGCGCCCTCTTATAACAGCAGTGGAACAACAAATAAGCCAGGGGCGCGTGGCGGCGGCCCTGGCTTACCGGCCCACTGCACTGTGCCTAGACAGCAACCGTACAGCGGAATATGATGTTGTCGCACCCTCATCATAGCACGGCTGGTAGGGATCTGTCAAGGGCTGGTTGGTAGTTGCGCCCAAAAACAGCAGATCCAGCCGGGTCTATCCCCGCGTTGTTGCATCTCTGTGGGTCGGCTCAGCTCCGGTCGTTCCTGACCGGATCGGCTTCCGCACCCCTCACGCCGGGTCTGTTGCAGACCCCGTGAGAGGGTAGGGGGGCGATCGTGACGAGAGCGCGCTACTAACCTTGGGCGTCCGACAGCTTCCCATTGTGGGGGAGCCAGGCAGACTAAAGACTCGCCAGCGCCACCGGCGGGCCACACCCAAGAGATGTCTATGCAGCGCCAGCACACATCCCGGCAACACGCCGCCCGGCCCGGCACCAGCTTCGCCGCCCGTTTCGGGCGCGCGATCCTCCAGCACGGCATCGCGCCGCTGCCCAGCGCCCTGTATCATTACCAGGCCGCGCTGGGGCTGTCGGCCCAGCAAGTCTGGTTCGTCTCCTACATCCTGGCCCACAAGTGGGACGCCGATCTGCCCTATCCCAGCCTGAAAAAGATGGCGGCCCGGACGGGGCTGAGCCTGCGCCAGTTGCAGCGGATCAAGAGCAGCCTGTGCGAAACCGGCGATCTGGTAGTGGAGGGGCGCTACGAACTGCACGGCGGGCAGGAGGCGAACACCTACGACTTCGCGGGCCTGTTCGCCCGGTTGGAAGCGGTGCTGACCACCGCGCCGACCCCGTTAAATCCTATCCAGGCCACCGACGATGGCGGGCGAACCGAGCCGGTGGAGGGCGACAACAGCTTCGTGGCCCGCTATGGCCGGGTGATTGCCCGTTATGGCGTGGCTGCCGTGCCGTGGGCGGTGTTCACTCACCAGGCCACGCTGGGCCTCACCCCGCAGCAGGTCTGGTTCATCGCCTACATCTTTTCCTTCCAGTGGGACACCAGCCTGCCCTATCCCAGCCTGCGCCGCATGGCCGAGGCCACCGGCTACAGCACCGTCCAACTGCACGCGATCAAGGCCGAACTGGTGGCGGCGGGGCACCTGCGCCTCGTCCACCGCCGCAGCGCCGACGGCGGCCAGGATGCCAACGCCTATGACTTCAGCGCGCTCCTCGAAACCATCGCCGCCCAGGTGCAGGCTCCCGCCGAGGAAACCTTGCGCCCCGGCCCGATCCTGGCCGCGCCCGCGCCGCCACTGCCGCCGCGCCGGGGTCGCCGCGTCCGCCCGGTGCCGGGGAATGGTGCGGACTTAACCGGAGGGGATGACACCTGCTTAACCAGGGGGGATGACACTAGGCTACCTGGGAGGAGTGACATGAGCATTAGTGCCGGGGGTGACATACAGTTAACCGGGAGGGGTGACGGACAATTAACCGGTACGGGTGACAAAGACTTAGCCGGGGGGGATGATGCAGGCTTACCCACGGGGGATAAGCAAACAGCAGGGGGGGGAGTGACACGCCGCTATCCGGGGGGGATGACGCGGGCTTATCCCAATATAGAAGCAGCACACGCAGAATCACCGGAAAAAGACGATTCGAATCCACACACGCTCGCTATTAAGGCTGATAGTAACGGGGATCGCCCCCCGTACTCGCCCTACATCGCGGCGGTTGTCCTCGATTTCTCCCAGGAGTTGGGAGACGGGTTGCACGCCCTGTCCAACGTTACCCAGGCGTTGCGCCTCTTCGCGGCAGGGGAGGAGAGCGAGGAGTTATTCGTCTCCTGGCTGTACGAGGCGCGGCAGCGGACCC
>JBBSEL010000199.1:0-6674 GCA_038239755.1 Chloroflexia bacterium
CTGCACCGGGGCGAGGGGCGCGCCGATCACGCTGCTACCACCCATCGGGCCGATGCTGGCGAGGGGGATGACCGCGCCCTCGCCCGGCGCAGCGGTGACGATGCCGCCTGCCCGCAGGTGCTCGACCAGGGTCACGATTTCCGGCCATTGCCGGGTGCTGAGCAGCGCATCGATCCCGCCGACGCGGTCTTTCAGTTCGTCGCCGTAGCGATGGGCCGCGCAGCCCGCCGCGATCAGCAGTTGGCCGGGGCGGCGGGCCTGGTCGAGATCGTTCAACACGCCCACCGACTGGTCGGTGGAGGCGTGGAGGAAGCCGCAGGTATTGACGATCAGCACGTCGGCCTGGGTCGCGTCGGCGGGCGCATACCCCGCCTCGCTCAGCAACGACCCCATGCCTTCGCTATCCACCGAGTTCTTTTCGCAGCCCAGGGTCGAAATATGGTAGGTCGGTTGGGCTTTGGTTCGCGTGTCCATACATCTCCAATAACGAAAGCATCAGCCGCCGGGCTGATCGCTGGTCCGCGTTCTTGATACTACCTGTAATTCGTGAATTGTAGCGGCACCGGGTAATCGGCTTCGTGGTCGCGCAGGAACTTCTGCACGGCCTGGAGGTCGTCCTTGGCCTTGGCGGTGACGCGGAGGGCGTCGCCCTGCACCTGCACCTGCACCTTGGGCACGCTGTCGCGGATCTGCTTGCTGAGCTTGCGGGCCATGTCTTCGGCGATGCCCTTGTGCAGGGTGATCACCTGGCGGTAGGTCATACCCCCGGCCTCTTGCGGCTCCCCATATTCAAAGATCTTCAGCGATAGGCCGCGCCGGAACGCCTTGCTCTCCAGAATGTCGCGGATCTGGGTCAGGGCGAATTCGCTAGCGCTGGTCACAGTGATCGTCTTTTCGTCCAGCTTGAGATCGCTCTCTGTATCTTTCAGATCGTAGCGGGTGCGCACATCGCGCAACGTCTGGTCCACCGCGTTGACCAGCTCTTGCCGTTCAAAATCGGATACGATATCAAAAGAAAAGGTGCCTGCCATAGTGACTCCTGTCGTGGGGCGAAGGCGGGCGAGGGTCCGCTAGCAGACCCCTCCGCCCGCCCTTACTTAATAATGGTCTCGTTGCCGTTTACATCCCACTGCTTGGTGACCACGGTTTGCTGGGGGCTGCCCATGATCCCGCGCTCCTGGCCGTTGACCTTGACGCGCACGATGTCGGCACGCCCGGTGCGGATTTGCACGCTGCGTAAGCCGGTCCAGGCGCGGACCGTGTTGGGCTGGAGCGTGCCCTCAAACGCCTTGATGTCGTCCACGAACACGCGGAACCAGACCGCCCGCTGGATCGAGATTTCGACGCTGATCGTCCCAGTCACCGCCTGGGTGCTGGCGATGGGTGTCGCCCCTGGGCCGACCGTCCCCGTGAGCGCGGCAGCGGGCGGCGCGGTCGTGCCGGGGGCCGGGGTTGAGGGCGGGAGCGGCGTGGAACCCGGCGGGGCGGTCGGCAGGAGCGGCGTGGACGGGATCGGGCTGGGGCCGGGCGTGGGCAGCGGTGTCCAGACGGGGGTTTGCGACACCAGCACCGTCGGCAGCAGCGCCAGGAGGGCGGTCGGCGTGGCCGGGCGCACTGTCGGGGTCGGCAGGGTCTTTTGCGAACTGGTAAAGGTGCTGTAGAGCAGGTAGGACGCGATCAAGATGACCAGCGCCAACCCCGACACCACCGTACAACTGGGGGCATAGCGGAGCCGCGTGCTCACCGGTTCCCGGCTCACCGGCTGGATATCGATCCCCAGCGCCCGCGTGGGGCGCAAGGGCTTCGCGCCCGACTCGATGGAGCGGGGCGACACGCGGGCCGCTGTCGCGGTGGCCGCCGTCGGGGCCGGGATCAGCGTGCGCCGGGCCGGAGGGTTGATCGCGCCTTCATAGGCGGCGACCACGTCGGCGGTGGGCAGCTCCAGGAAAATAGCATAGTTACGCAAGAAGCCGCGGGTATAGACATCGCCCGGCAGCTCCGCAAAGCGGTTGTTTTCGAGCAGATCCAGGTACTTCAGGCGGATGTGCGTGGCGCGTTCTACGTCTTCCCACGTCAGCCCGCGTGCTTCGCGGGCCTCTCGCAGCATATCGCCAAGATTTGTCATGGGCTTGATCCGTTTATTCGTTGCTTTCGATCATCTCATTCGCGGGCTGTCCGCCACCGGTGGACGAGCCAACAGCCATTATACCCGATAGATGGGACGCGGGGCAAACGGGTGCGCGGCGAGTTGCGAGTTGCGCTGTCTTCCTATAATAATGGATCGAGTCGTTAGTCATCAGTTCTCAGTTCTCAGTTCTCAGATTGCCTTGCCCATTACGTATCACGCATCACGTTTCACGTTTCACGTTTCACTCATTCCTCGGATCGGCTCCAGCGCGGAGGCGGCGGCGAGGAGAGCGGCGGGGGGGGCTTGGGCGCGGGCCTGGGCGTAGGGGACGGCGGCAAGGCCTAACGCGCGATAGACGGCGGCAATGTGCGGGGCGAGGGTGTCGAGGCGGGCCAGGTGGCGGACGATGGTCCCGGCGTCGCCACGCACCAGCGGGCCGGTAAGTGCCCCCGGTAAGCCCAACGCCTCCAGGTTGGCAAGCGTGCCCCGCAGCAGGGGCACCAATGCGGCCACTGCCTCGGCACTGTCCAGGCCGCAGTGGGCCAGCAATTCGGCCCCCAGCGCCACCAGGGCGACGGTATAGTTGGAGGCCAGCACCGCCGCCGCATGGTAGAGCGGCTTGTCCTCGGCATGGAGCCATAGGGGCCGCCCACCCAGCCGGGCCACCAACGCTTCCAGCACCGGGCGCAGCGCGGCGTCGCCTTCCAGGCCGAATACGGCCCCCTGGAGCGTGCGCACCGCCGCCGCCGGGTCCACCGGAGGCGCGGCGAACGTTTGCAGCGGATGGAACGAGGCGATGGCGCACCCCGCCGCCGCCGCTGCCGCCAGCACGGTGCTGGGCAGCGCCCCGCTGCAATGGACCACCCCATGCCCGGCCTGCCATCCGCCCGCCGCCGTAATCTCGTCCACCGCGACCGCGATCGCATCATCCGGCACGGTCAGGAAGGTCAGGTCGGCCCGGCGCACCACCTCGGCCCCGGTAACGCACACCCCCTCCGGCGGCACCCCGGCCAGGGCCGCCAGGCGTTCGGCGCTGGCCCGCGTCCGGCTGGCAACCGCCACTACCGGCACCCCCGCCGCCGCCAGGGCCGCCCCCAATGTCTGCCCGCCCTTCCCCGCCCCGACAAACCCGACGGTAGGTAGCGGAGGGGTTGGGGGTTGGGGGTTGGGGGTTGGTTGATTACGCACAGGATCAGCAGCCGCATCCGGCGAGAAGGTAGGTGTTATCAAGCTCAAACCTCAAACCTCAAACTTCAGGCTGCTGTCGCTGCTGGTTGAAAATCTCATACAGCACTACCCCGCTGGCGACGGCGAGGTTGAGCGAATCGCTGCGCCCCACCATCGGGATGCGGACCATCTGATCGCACAGCGCCTGCTGCTCCAGCGATAGGCCCTGCCGTTCGCTGCCCATGAACAGCACCAGCGGGGGGCGATAGGTCAGCGCTTGATAGTCGGCGGCAGCTTTGTCGGAGGTGCCGATTAATGTTATGTCAATTTGACTCTTCCAGGCGGCGAACTCGGCCCAGGAGGCCCGCACTAGGCGTTGAGTGAAGATGGCCCCCATGCTGGCCCGCACCGCTGCCGGGTCGTAGGGGTCGGTGGTCGGCCTCACCAGGATCACCCCGGCCATGCCCACGGCATCGCTCGTGCGCAAGATCGTGCCCAGGTTGCCGGGGTCTTGCACGGCATCGAGGGCCACCCAGCCCAGCCCGTCGCCCGGTCCCGGCGGGGCCAGTGGGTGCCACTGCTGGCGGACGACGGCCCCTAACCCTTGCGGCCCCTCTTTCGTGGATAAGCCCGCGAACACGTCGGCGGTCACATTGAGGATGGGCACGCCCTGGCGGCGCAACGTCGCCACGGTTTCGCGGCCCACCGCCCCTTTCAGCAGGTCCGGCGCGACCACCACCTGCGCCACCAGGGCCGCCACCTGCACCGCCTCGGTCACCAGCCGGATGCCTTCGACAAAGAACAGCCCGCGCCCTTCCCGTTCCTTGCGCGTCTGGAGGGCACGGATCTGCTTGATCGCCGGGTTGGCGCGGCTGGAAATCAGCGGAGAATGCGGCTCGCTCAAAGGGCCTCCAGAGGGTCGATTGCGGCTAGGTATCGCGCAGGGCGCGACCGTTCTGCTATTATACCACGGGTGCGACGCGGGAACGTGGGCCGCAGCCAGGGTGGCCCGGCGGGTTCGCGGCCCGATTCTTGCCCACACGGCATTAACATTATGTAAGCAAGGAGCACCCATGAAGCGCACTACGTCTCGTCCCCGCAGCCTGTTGACCACCACTGCCGTCGCCACCGGGGGCACGCTGGCGGCGATGGCCGGGGTTAATCGCTGGATCAGCGGCACCGTTGGCCCACTGGACGACCAGGTGACGGGCGAACGGCACATGTTCACCTGGCGCGAACACCAGATCGCCTACTACACGGCGGGGCCGACCGATGGCGACCCGATTGTGTTGATCCACGGCCACAACGCCGCTGCCAGCGCGTGGGAAATGCGTGAACCATTCCGCCGCTTCGGGGAGCACCATCGCGTCTACGCCCTCGATCTGCTGGGCTACGGCTGTTCGGATCGCCCTGCGGTGGACTACACTCCCAGCCTCTTTATCGACCTGATCCGCGATTTCTTGCGCGAGGTGGTCGGGCGACCCAGCGTGGTCATCGCCAGCAGCGTCAGCGCCCCGCACGCGATCCAGATCGCCGCCGACGACCCCGAATGGATCACCCGGCTGGTGCTGATCGCCCCGGTGGGGCTGATCCCGGAGCGCACCCGCAATCCCGCCGGGCCTGCCGTCACCGCGCTGTTTCGCAGCCCGGTCGTGGGCGAGGCACTCTTCAACGCCCTCGTGTCGCGGCCCAGCCTCCGCTATTTCCTGGAAGGTCAGGCCTACTACCACAAAGAGCGCGTGACCGACGATCTGATCGAAATCAATTATCAGACGGCCCATCAGCCGGGCGCACGCTATGCCCCTGCCGCGTTCGTCGGCGGCGGGCTATACCATGACGTGCGCGATGCCTGGCCGCGCGTGGGCCAACCGGCGCTGCTGGTCTGGGGCGACCAGTCCACCTTCACCCCGGTCAGCGACGCAGCCACGTTCCTGGCGCTCAACCCCGGTGCCCAACTGGAAGTGTTCCAGGGCTGCGGTATCATCCCCCACGACGAGCAGCCGGAAGCGTTCGTCACCCTGGTCAGCAATTGGATGCGCTAACCGCCGAGCGCAGCGCACGGATAGCAAAGAAGGAAAAGCGAGCCACAGACATGCAGTTAGACCCCGAAGTACCCACTGATAGCCAGGAGGCCGATCCGTCCGAGCAACCCGCCCCCGCCCCCGCGCCTGCCAGCCCCCGCCGCATCGCCTTGATCAGCGCGCCCCGGCGGCAACTAGCCTTCCCGTCGCGCCCGACCAAGCTCTATAGCCCCAGCGAATTCTTCACCCTGGCGCTGACCCTGGCGACCCGCACCGCCGATAAAACCTTTATCCTCTCGCCGCGCTACGGCTTGCTGGCCCCCGACGGCCCGGCCCTCGCCCCCTACCAGGAGGCGTTCGACCGCTGGCTGCCTGCCCAGCGCCGCGCCTGGGCCGAGCGCATCATGGTCGCCCTCCTCCCCCGCCTCCGCCCCGGCGATATTTGCGTCTTTTATGCCGGGCGGGCTTACCGCGAAGATATCCAGCATCGCCTGCGCGCTCAGGGCTACCCCAGCGAAATCCCCCTGCAAGGTCTCGACCCTGATGCCCAACTCGACCGCCTGCGGGAGCTGGTCGCAGCCACCGAGGGCGGCGCGGCGGCGGAATAGCGGCCCAATCCCGGCCACTCCCCTACCCGATGCCCCTGGCCCAACCACGCCTGGATCCGCCCCGAACAATCCACATTTTCCCCGATCTTTTCCACAAGGGTGTGGATAAGCATTGGTTAATATTCCCTGCATCCGCCCCAAATAACCCGATCAAATTATTTAGAATGTGTAAAAGAAGCTGGTCTTTGCACGAGGAAAATCGCCGCAACCGCCGGCCGGACCCAACCAAAAAGGATGTGCAAAGTTGTCCACAACCGGTGTGGGAAAGCAGGCCGGAGGTGATCGAGGCTATCCCTACATATGCCCAATCAGCGGTCGTTCCATCGCGTATCTTGTGGCAGCCATCAGCCCGTTGACCGGTCAAGAACCTATGATGTGCAAATGTGGATAACTTTATTCACAGGTTGTGTGGAGAAAGGATGATCGATAAAAATGTGCCTGGACTATAAAGATTTTTTATAGAAAAGAATCGCGATTCTCGTGTGCTGTCCCTTGCAGAGTCGGGGCCAACTTGCTATGATAGGGGCACCCCTTAAAAATCCGGCAGTGAGGCGGGCATCACGTTGGCAGCAGGAGCAATAAGCCCGCCCTCCGGAGAGTGATCCCGTTGCGACGGGTGGGCCGTCTAACGGATGCGCTGGTGATCAGGAGTTAGGGAGAATCGGCGGACAGGAGCAGCGAAGTAATGCAGGCAAACCAGGTCTGGCAAGTGGTGTTGAGCGAGTTGCGCGGCAGCATGGCGCACCACGA
>JBBSEL010000200.1:0-6673 GCA_038239755.1 Chloroflexia bacterium
CCGCCTGAACAGAACACCGCTGGAAAGGTCGTACTGTGTGGGGGAGCCATGCACGTACGCCAGCGGTGTTCTGTTCCTGCCTTTATTAAAGCACAAACGTGGGGCGGGCAGAAGGTACAAGTGTTACACCACGCGTGACAAGAAGAGTGACAAACCGGGCCGATCAGCTCCGTCTGATCGGTGCTGCGGCGTGCGCCCGTGCAGCGACCTTGCGGAAGGCGGGCAGTTCGCCCCGCCCGACCTGGGGCAATCCCTCTGCCGAGGGGTCGTTCAAGACCAGGCGATTGCGCCCGTTCTCTTTGGCCTGGTATAAGGCCCGGTCTGCCGCGTCGATCAGGTAGAGGGTATCGGTCTCCGCGTTGGCCGCGGCCACGCCCCCGCTGAACGTGACCGTGAACTCGGCTCCCTCGCTACGGTGGGTGGTTTGCGCCCAGCGCTGGCGCAATTCATCCAGCACCTTGAAAGCGTCGGGGGCGCGGGTGTTGGCGAAGATCACCGCCAGTTCTTCCCCGCCATAACGCCCGATGATATCGATGCTGCGCAGGCGCTGGCGCAGGAGTCGGCTCAGCGCTTTGATCACCCGATCGCCCGCCGTGTGCCCATAGGTGTCGTTCACGCTCTTAAAGTGATCGATGTCGATCAGGGCGAAGGCCAATTCGGTGCCCTGGCGGCGTGCCCGCATGATCTCCAGTTGCAAATGCTCTTTGATGCTGGCGTGGTTGAGCAGGCCGGTCAGGCTGTCGCGCAGGATGAAGGCCCGCAGGGTCCGCAGCCGCTGCACCCGGCTGCGGACCGCCGAGACGAGGTGATCCGGCTGAATAGGTTTGGTCAAAAAATCATCCCCGCCATGCTGCATCGCCAGTAGTTGCCGGCTGACATTCATCTCCCCGGAGAGAAAGACAATGGGGATGCTGACATAGGCTTCTTGCTGGCGGATCATCTCGGCCAGTTCCAGGCCGGTGCAGCCCAACATGTAGAGGTCCATCAGGATCAGGTCGGGCTTGAATTCAGTCAGGGGTGCCATCACCTGCATTGGATCATAGACGACGTTTGTTACCATCCCGGCAGCCTGGAGCAGACTCGCATGGTACTTGGCGACGATTGGTTCGTCGTCCACGACGAGGATGCGGTATGGATCGCCAGCGATCGGCATGGTCAACTGATCCAGCTTATCAACGAGGGCTTCTCCATCCACAGGCGTGCTGAAGTAGGCGTTCCCCCCAGCGCGCACCGCCTGCAAATGCGCTCCCAGCACGCTGTGGGTCGCTAAGAAGATCACCGGGACCAGGGCGACCCGTCCCTGTTGGAGGGTTGCCACCGTGGCACCCGCCTGCCCGCCGCCCGCCAGCAGCATATCCATCACCAGCGCCGCCGGAGTCGTCTGCTGCGCGGCAGTGATCAAGCTCGCCAACTCGGTAAAGACTTGCACGGTATAGCCCGCCCGCTCAAGCTGCCGTGTGATCTCTCGGATCGCCTGGCGGCTGGTCTCCAGCAGCAAGACCTGTTTGCTCTCTTCGTGGTCGGGTGGCGCGGGGCTGGCCGGGAGGGTCAGCGTATGCTGGCTCTGGTCGGGACCGGCCTGGGCGGCCTGGCACAGGGTCGCCAGCGACCGGGCGATGGTTGCACGCTGTTCCGGTGTGGGTAGATCCCCTTGCGTGCCGATCGCTTGCAGGTAGATTTCCAGCTTGCAGGCGATCCCGCTCAACGTCCGAAAGCCGAAGGTCGCCCCAGATCCGGCGAGATTATGGATCTGGCGCTGCACCAGGATCAGCGTCGCGGCGTCCCACGGGCCGGCCAGGAGTGCCTGCCAGTTCGCTTCAACCACTGCGATCTTCTCCAGCAGGGTGCGTCCATACTCTTGCCGCAACATAGCAAGCTGGGCCTGTAGCGCCTCAGTGGGATCAGCCACGATAAGCGCTCCAAATCTGCTGGATGGTCGTGGACAGGCCCATCGGATCAAACGGCTTGGCGATCACGCCGACCGCGCCCAGGCTTTCGTAATAGGCCCGTTCCTGGGGCTGCACTTTGGCGGTCATAAAGATGACCGGCGTGGCGGCGGTGGGGCCGATGCCGCGCAGTTCTTTGAGCGTGGTTGGCCCATCCATGCCGGGCATCATCACGTCGAGCAAGATCAGGTCGGGCTGCGCGAGGGGGGCCTGTTGCAGCGCCTCCCGCCCGGAACTACAGGTGACCACCGTGAAGCCGCCAACCAGCTCCAGCGCGATGCGGGCCACCGCCTGAATATCGGGATCATCTTCGACAAAGAGAATACGCGAGAGCGTTGTCGGGTTCATAAAAAGCCTCCCTTACCACTGTTATACCGTGCTTTGTTCTCGAATCGATGCCCCGGTGCCCCGAATCAGCGATTTGACTGTTGTCAGCAATTGGTCGTTCGACGTGCGGGTTTTTAACAGCGCGGAGGCCACGCCCCGCGCGGTTTCCTGCCCGATATCCTGGGCGGAGAAGAGGACCACCGGCGTATACGGGGTGATCCGCCCGCCGTCCTGGGGCAGCAGATCGAGGCCGGAACCGTCGGGCAAGCCCACATCGAGCAGGATGAGATCGAAGTGGTCCTGCTCTAACAGCCGCCGGGCCGTGCGGAGATCGGGGGCGGCGACCAGATCGGCCATGTCGTAGAGCAACACGCCGATCACCTGCCGCACATCGGGATCGTCTTCAACGTGCAGGATGCGCGGTCGCCCGCTGCCGCCGGCCAGGGCCGCCCGCTGCACCGCCGCGCTGAGCCGGGTCTGGTCAATCGGTTTGTCTAGCCAGTCGCTCACGGTGATGGCGCTCATGCTCAGCTCATACTGGCCCAGGTCGTTGCTCGCCGAAACAACAATAATCGGCAGATCCCGTGTGCCGGGTTGCCCGCGCAACGCCCGGATCAGGCTGACCCCGTCTTCATCGGGCAGCAGCAAATTCAGGGTCATGGCGGCGTAGTGGTGCTGCTCCAATCGGGTGCGGGCCTCCTCGGCGCTGGTCACGATGTCGCTGGCGAAACCCACCTGCGCCACCAGCTCCTGCAACTGGCCGGCTATCGTGGCATCGTCCTCGCAGATCAGAATCCGTTCCTGCGTCATAGGGGTGGGTCGATCGCCGCTGGCGATGGGGAGGGGGGCGTGCCATTCGGGCAGATCGAAGTAGAAGGTCGTACCCTCGTTGGCGATGGTGTGGAAGCTGACGCTGCCGCCCAACCGCTCGATAATCGCCCTGGTGATGTTCAGGCCCAGGCCGGTGCCCCCCTTCTGGCGCGTGTCTGACGAGTCGGCCTGGGCGAACTTCTGGAAGATGCGCCGCTGGAATTCTTCGGAAATGCCCGGCCCGTGGTCGGTCACGCTGACCCGGACCCCGCTGGGGACCCGCGTCACCGCCAGGTCTACGGTCCCGTCGACGGGCGAGAACTTGCAGGCATTGGAGATCAGGTTGGTGAGTACCTGGGTCAAGCGGTCGCTGTCCACCTCGACTAGCGCGTCGGGGAGGCTTTCGACCAGGCACAGGGTAACACCGAACTGGGCACCATAGGCCCGGTTAGCTTCGATTGCCACTTCGACCTGGGGCATCAGCGGCTGGGGCTTCATCTCAAAGGCCATCTTGCCCGACTCGATCTTCTCGATATCCAGAATGTCGTTGATCAGGCGGACCAGGCGTTCGCTGTTGTTGAGCGCGATGTCAACCAGGGTTTTGGCCTGCGGCGAGATTGGCCCGGTCACGCCCCCGGCGATCAGGCCGAGCGACCCGCGGATCGAGGTGAGCGGGGTGCGTAGCTCGTGGCTCACGGTCGAGATGAACTCGTTTTTCATCCGGTCGGTGTTCTTGCGCTCGGTGATATCGCGCAGCAGGATCAGCGCCTCTTCCTCGCCCCCCACCACGATCCGCACCTCATAATCGCACAGCCGCTCGTCCCCGAACTGGCATTCAAAGGTCTGGGCCGCCCCAGTTTGCAGGGCGCGCCACATCGCGTGCATCGCCTGTTGGGCCACGGCGCGGGGCAAGACATCATAGATGGTCTCGCCGGTGTGATCGCCCTCTGGCCCCGCTAGGGCCTCGCCGCTGGCCGCCTTGTAGTCCAGCACGGTGGCGTCGAGCCCGATGCGGAAAATCGCGTCGGGGACCGCTTCGACCAGGGCGCGATTCTTCGCTTCGCTCTGGCGCAGGGCGGCTTCCGCCTGGGTTCGTTCGGCCACGTGCCCCAGTTGGGTGCCGATATGGGCCATCGCCTCCAGCAGCGCGTCGTCTTGCTGCCGGGTATAGGGGGAGAAGAACTCCAACACGCCGACGACCGCGCTGCCCATCAGCACCGGGAAGGCAAACCAGGTGTTGAGATCGCTGGTACGGGCCTGGTCTAACCGGCTGCCCGGCGGCTCCTCGGTCAGGTCGCTCAGCCACAACGGCGTCTGCTCGGTGATGATGTGGTGCCCGATCGGCGTGGCGGCTGTCATCCGGCTGGTGGTGGTGGTCATGATCAGCGCGTCATATCGTTCCGGGTCGTCGCAGTGCCAGAGGTTGGTCGCCACAAAATCGCCGCTGCCATTGGGATCGATTACATAGGCATGGCCTAGGCACCAGTTGTAGCGCACACAGACCTGCTCCAGCGCGACGCGTAGCGCATCGGCGACGCTGGTGGCTTCGTTGGCGGCGACGGCCACCATTTGCAACAGTTGGACCATCTGGGTTTTACGCTGCAAATAGTGGGCGGCGCGGGTCCGTTCAACGACGCGCCCCAGTTGCGTGCCGACATGGCCCATCGTCTCTAACAGTGCCGCGTCTGGCTCTCTCCGGTCGCTGGTGAAAAACTCGAGCACGCCCACGACCTGTGTCCCGACCTGGATGGGGAAGGCACACCCGGCAGCGAGACCCGCCTCCCTGGCGATGTTCAAGCGAGGATTCGCATTCGCGCCGGTGCTGTCGGGGCGGATCCGCCATTCAGGCTTGCCACTTGCCATGACCAGGCTGGGCATCCCGTCGGGTCGGGAGGTACGCATCTCCGCGGTAGTCGCTACGAACGGGGCGAACCGGGCGGGATCGGCCATATACCAGACGGGGGTGGAGAGCATTTCGGCTCCTGCCGTAGCGTCGGTCAAAAAGAGGTGACCGATGGGCCAGCTCATGAAGGTGCAGACCTGTTCCAGGGCAATATGGGTGGCTTCTTCTACCGTCGCCGCCTCATTGGCCGCCGTTGTCACCGTCTGGAGCACCTGTAAAAGGGCCTGCTCGGTCTTGTGAACCGCCTCCGCCCGCTTGCGTTCGGTCAGGTAGCGTTTCGCCTGGCGCAGCACCACGATCCATATGCCCAACAGCAGCGCCAGCGTCAGCACAACGGTGCTGACCCCCACCAGGGCGGCCTGGCGTTGCTGTTGCACGAGTACGCTGGCATATTCGGTCAATTCGACCGCGATGTGCGCCGTGCCGTCGCGGTAGGTCTGTTGCTGGGCGCGATAGGGTTGGCTTGCCAGGAGTTGGCTCGCCTGCGCGGGACGGCCCTGGCGCACCCACCGGAACGCCTGGTCATCCATCGTTGTCAGACTGGCATAGGCTGTTGTGGTTTGCAGCACAATCGCCTGCCAATCCGCATGGAGCTTCGTTGCCCCCACTTCGAGGAGCGCCTCGTCCACCTGCGGAGCCAGATCCTGGTACGCTTGCTCCCACAGCGAGTCGCCGGTCGCTGTCGCCAGGCGTACCGACAGCGTTTGTACCTCCGCCCCGTGGTTGATCAGGCTACTCAACTCCTGGAGGCGGCTGATCTGGCTGAAGCTCTGCGCCGAGCTACGGTAGGTCTCCCAAACGTTCCAGGCGACCGTGCTGAACAACAGCACCGTGATCAGAAACGTTCCGGTCATGAACTTCATGGGGGAAAACTGGGTGGACAGACGTAGACGTGGGATCATTTTATTTACCCCGGCGGTGGCGCGGCTGGTGGGCAACTGCTCGTTGCTTTTATTCGCATGGCGGATGATATGTCACAGTACTCACTAAGCTTAAGGCCAAACCAGGGGGCTGACCAGTACTGCGGGACCATTCCTGCCCCGGCTGATCGTCCCTGTTTCACCCGCCCTTTGGCCCGGCTTGGTCGGGCTTCGCCTGGTGGTGCGGCACCGGCAGGGTGGGAGCCAGGGGTTTTATCCTCGTGGTCGCGGGGTGGCGACCAGATGGGCCAGGAGGCGGCCCCAGTAGCGTAGGCTGATGTGGTAGTCGGCCCGCCGGCTGTGCGCGTTCGGTGCGTGGAGGGCCGACCCGGCATAGCCCGGCCCACCGATCCGCGCCGTGGGAATGCCCAGGTCCTGGGTCACCAGGGCGAAGGGACCACCGCCGCTGCTCACTTGAAAGCCGGTCAGTATCGGGGTCCTCCTGAAAGGTGATTAGCGGTTAGCCAGACGGGTTGGTGCCACGTCCACGCTCTCCCAGGCCGACCGCTGCCGGGGCACGCCTGGACAACATACGGGCGCACGTATCTCAGGACCAGGGGCATGATCCAGTGACTGTACAGGCTGACGATCTCTCACCGCCCGCACCCCCGCCCGGCGATCCGGCGGCAGCGGCGGTCCACGCACAGCACCGCGCCGCCCGGACGTTGCGGCGGGCCAGGGCGGTGTTGAACCTGGCGATGCAGGCGGGCGAGATCATGCTCCGCAGCGGGGCCGAAACCACCCGCGTCGAGGAAACGGTCAATATC
>JBBSEL010000201.1:0-6661 GCA_038239755.1 Chloroflexia bacterium
CCCCCCCCCCCCCCCCCCCCCCCCCCCCCCCCTACACCAGCAGGGGTCGGATTCCCCAGCACAACCGTTGACCTTGAGACAGCGCTGCCGTCCGCCGGGCCGCTATGGACCGCCGCCCCCAGACACGCTATAATGAATGAACGAACGAGCCACGCATCACGTTTCACGTTTCACGTTTCACGCAACAGATAGGTGGACACAACCAATGGCCCTGATTCTCCGCGAAGCCGATGTAGACGAACTGGTCACGATGGCCGACATGATCGACGTGCTGGACGAGGCACTGCGGGCGCAGGCAACGGGTGCGGCGACGAACGAGCCGCGCCACCGGGTGCGCGTGCCGAACGGGGGGACACTGCACCTGATGGGCGCGGCCTGGCCGGGGCGGGGGGTGCTGGGGTTCAAAGCCTACACCGGCTTCCGCCCCAAAACCCGCTTCCTGGTCACGCTGTACGACAGCCAGAGCGGGGCGCTGCTGGCCCTGATCGAGGCCGACCGGCTGGGGCAACTACGCACCGGCGCGGCCAGCGGGGTCGCCACCCGCTACATGGCGCGGGAGGCGGACGACCCCGCCGGGCTGACCGTCGGCTGCTACGGCACCGGCTTCCAGGCCGAGACGCAGATCGAGGCGGTGCTGGCCGTGCGCCGGGTGCGGGCGGTGCGGGTCTACAGCCGCACCCCGGCCAAGCGCACCGCCTTTGCCGCCCGCCTGAACGCCCGGCTGGGGGTGCCGGTGGAGGCGGTCAAAGACCCCGCCGCTGCCGCCCAGGCCGACATCATCATCACCGCTACGACGGCGCGCGAGCCGGTACTGGAGGCCGAGTGGGTCCGGCCCGGCACGCACATCAACGCGGCGGGGGCGAATTCGCTGAGCCGCCGCGAACTCCCCGAAGCGCTGGTGGGCCGCGCCGACCGCGTGGTGGTGGACAGCCGCGACCAGGCCCGGCTCGAAGCCACCGACCTGCTCTTGCCCGTCGAGCGGGGCCTGCTCTACTGGGAGCAGGTGGCCGAACTGCGCGAAGTGGTCGGCGGGCAGGTGTCGGGTCGCCAGGATGCGACCGAGATCACCCTGTTCAAGAGCCTGGGCCTGGCCCTGGAAGACATCGCCGCCGGGTGGCTGGTCTACCAGCGGGCGCTGGCCGAGGGCGTGGGCGAGCGGGTGGCCCTGCTGGATTAGGGTATGGGTGAATGATCAGGCTGCGTGGGGCAGCGAAGGAGCCAATCCGATGCCGACCATCACGGTCGAAGAGCATGAACTGTATTACGAGGAGCAGGGGCGCGGGGTGCCGCTGTTGCTGCTGCATGGGTTTACCGGCAGCGGGGCCGACCTGGCCGGGGTGGCCGATGTGCTGGCCGCACACTACCGGGTGATCCGTCCCGATCTGCCCGGCTATGGGAGGTCGGAGCCACAGCCACGCCCCTATACCCCCGACTTCTACGAGGAGGACGGGCGCACAATGGGCCGCCTGCTCGACGCGCTCGGCATCGCCCGCGCCCATGTGCTGGGCTTCAGCGACGGGGGCGAGGTGGCGATCTGGCAGGCCATCCTGCGGCCCGAACAGGTGATCTCCGTGGTGGCCTGGGGTGTGGCCGGGTCGCTCGACTCGGCCAACGTGGACGATATCGAGGCGATTGGGACGATGATCGATGACCCCCGTCCAGACCTGGCGAGTTGGTCATCCTTCCTGTGTGCCCAACTGGGGGCTGAACGCGCCCGCACTATGACTCAGGGCTGGGCGGCAGCGGCGGCGGCCCTCGTCGCGCGGGGCGGCGACATCAGCCTGTCCCGCGCCGGGGCGATCCGTTGCCCGGTGTTGATCTTCAACGGCGATGGGGACTCGTTCAACTCGGCAGCCGATGCTCACCGGCTGGCCGCCGCCATCCCGCAGGGCACCGCATTGATCGCCGCCGGGGCGGGTCACCCTGTCCACGAGGATCAACCGGGCTGGTTTTTCGCCACCGTGCCGACCTGGCTGGCTCGCCAGGGCTAGACCGACGGGGACCCCGCCCCAATCACGCGCAGAGGAGTCTGGAGTGCAGGACGAGGCAGCGGTGATCCGGGGATTGTGCCTGTGGACGGCGTTGGTGCTGGCTGGAGCGGGCATGATCGGGATGGTGGGGTTGCACTTCGCCACGTTCTGGTGGGACGCAGCGGGGCGCTAGCCTTTCCGCGACGGGTTGCCGCTCGTCGAGCTGCTGCTGGGGTTTGCCCTTACGCTCGTCCTGCTCGTCCTGCTCCTGTCCTACGCCCAGCCGCCCACGGCCAACCCGGCCTATAGCCAGCCCTGGGTGCGGCGCTGGAAAAGTCCGGCGACCCCGACCGGAACCGACCGGCTGTTCCCCTGGGTCTTTCTCCTGATGATCTACGGCTTCGGCTGGGCGATCTGGGCTATGAACCAGCAGACGCACGTCGCCACCGTGTCGATGATCGATTACCTGTTGCGGGCGTTCGCGGCGATTTTGCTGGCGATCTACCTGCTGTTCGTCTTGATCGTCCTCCAACTGGGGCCACGGGTGCCGCTCTGGCACGCCTGGGGCGTGATTACCGCCCCGCCCCCTCGTGATCAACCCGCCCAGGAAGCCGGGGAGCGCTTCCCTCATGCGGAGCCAGCGGAGCCGCCGGAAACCCCCCGCGCCGAAACCCCGCGCCCGGAACCCCCCGGCGCCCGCTAGGCTCCTGCTCCCTGGTACCCAACCCTATGCCCACCCCCCCACCGTTACCAACTCCCACCAACCCCCAACCCCCAACCCCCAACCCCCTCCCCGAACTGGCCCGGCTGTTCGGCTGGCTAGGCACCATCGGCTTCGGCGGCCCGGCGGCGCACATCGCCTTGATGGAGGATGCGACAGTGGTGCGGCGCGGCTGGCTGCCCCGCCCGCAGTTCCTCGACATGCTGGCGCTGACCAACCTGCTGCCGGGGCCGAACTCCAGCGAAATGGCGATCCACATCGGCTGGACGCGAGGGCGCACGGCGGGGGCACTGGTCGCCGGGCTGGCCTTCCTCTTGCCTGCCTTCGTGGCGATGGTCGCCCTCAGCGCGATCTACTTCGCCTATGGCACGCTGCCCGAAGTGAGCGCCTTTTTCTACGGGTTGAAGCCAGTCGCGGTGGCCGTGGTCGCGCAGGCAGCATGGCGGTTGGGCCGCACGGCGGTCAAGGATACACTCGGCGCGGCGCTGTTCCTACTGACGGCGGCGGTGACGGTCGGGCTGCCGGGGGGCGAATTGCCGGTGCTGGCGCTGGCCGGGCTGGCCGGGTGGTGGACCTATGGCCGGGGCACCCTGCCCCCGACGACGACCGCAGCCCCCGGCGACCCGATCCCGGTTCGCCAGCACCTGGGCGCGGCGGCGCGGTTGATCCTGGCGGCGGCGGTCGGTGCAATCATTAGCCTGCTGGTCCTGGCCGCGCTGAACGCCGACCTGTTTCACCTGGGCTGGGTCTTCCTCAAGGCGGGCACGCTGCTGTTCGGTGGCGGCTACGTGATGATCCCGCTGACCCAGCCGGAGGTCGTCCACACCTACGGCTGGCTGACCGACCGGCAGTTTCTCGACGGGGTGGCGCTGGGGCAGGCCACCCCCGGCCCGATTGTGACCACGGCGGCGTTCGTCGGCTACCGGGTGGCAGGGGTACTGGGGGCCGTCATCGCCACCGCCGCGATCTACCTGCCCGCCTTCACCTTCGTCCTGGCAACCGCGCCGCTGCTGGCCAGGGTGGGCCAGATCGTGCCAGTGCGCGCCGCCCTGCGGGGGATCAATGCCGCCGTCGCCGGGGCCATCGCCGGGGCCGCGCTGGTCCTGGCCGGGGCGGTGTTGGGCGACGTGCTCCACGGCACGGTGGATTGGGTCGCCGGGGGCCTCCTCCTGCTGGCCGGGGTGCTAGTCTTCCGCACCAAACTACCCACCCCCCTCTTGCTGATCGGCGGCGGCGTGCTGGGGCTAGTGTTGCGGGGGTTGGGGATCTGAACGAGGTACGAGGTACGAGGTACGAGGTACGAGGTACGCGAGGACTGACCACTGACCACTGACCACTGACCACTGACCACTGACAACAGGAGGGCGAATGGCGCACGAGTGGTTGGATGATACGCTGTTGCAGGCGTATATGGAAGGGTTCTACGGCTTCGGCAATTATGCGGGGCCGTACTGGTTCGTCGGCATGGAGGAGGGCGGCGGGGCCGATGCGGGCTACGTGACCAACAAGATCACCGCCTGGCAGGATCATGGGCGGCACGAACTGGAAGGGTTTGGGGAGGAATACACCTGGGATCGCTGGTTCGGTCCCCAGGCCCGGCTCCAATCCACCTGGAGCCGCCTGATCCGCCTCCTGCTAGGTGCCGAGAATCGGCCCGCCGACCGGGAAGCGGTACGGACCTATCAGCGCCTAAACCTGGGGCGGCGCGGCGGCGAGACGTGCCTGCTGGAACTGCTGCCCCTGCCCTCACCGTCTACGGGCCAATGGCTGTACGGCCAGCACTCGCGCCTGCCCGCACTCGCCAACCGCGAAAGCTATATCCAGGGGTGGAGTCCCCAGCGCGCGGCGCACATCCGGCAGCGCATCGCGGAGTACGGGCCACGGGCGGTGGTGTTCTACAGCAGCAGCCCGCATTATGTCTATTGGTGGAAGCAGATCGCCGGAGTGCCCTTCATCCCCACCACGCTGGACGGCTGCCAGATCGCCCGCAACGGGGCCACCGTCTTTGCCATCGTCAAGCACCCGGTCGCCCACGGGCTGTCGAACGCTTACTGGGCCACGGCGGGGCAACTGATCGCGGCGGCGCGTGAAACGTGATGCGTGAAACGTGATGCGTGATTCTGATCACTGACCACTCACTGCTCGCTGCTCGCTGCTCGCCCCTACCGCTTGCCCTTCTTGGCCTTTTTGCCCTTCGTCTTGCGGGCGATTTCGAGGCGCACCAGGCCCTCGCCCGCGCGCAGGGTAGAGGTACGGACGCCCATGGTTTCGTTCTTTTGTTCTTTGCGCTTGCGGGCTTCGCGGCGCAAGGCTTTCTCTAGTTTTGGCATATGCGTCAGGGGCCGGGGGCAGGGATCAGTCCTGATCGCGCTGCGGATGCCACCGGAGTCCCGCTCCTATCGACTAAAAGTTCGGTATGTCGGTATGGTAGTATAGCAAGGTAAAGAGCAAACACTGTTCCAGGTGGGTAGCCGCTCCGTATGATCATCCAAAATCTAAAATCTAAAATCCAAAATCCGCTCTGGCGCGACACGCTGATCATCAACGGGGTGACGGCGGGGGTCGCACTGGGATTGATCCAGAACGTCCGCGCCGGGCCGCGCCTGGGGCCGGAGCCGTGGCCGGACGGCACCCTTGCGCCGTTCGTCACCATCATCGTGCCGCTGCGCGACGAGGCGGCGAACGTGGACCCGCTGCTCCAGACCCTCACCCAGCAGGCGTACCCGGCTTACGCGATCATCACGGTAGACGACAACTCGACCGACGGCACCGGGGCGGCGTTGGCCCGGTGGGCCGCCCGCGACGAGCGGGTGCGGGTGATCCCCGGCGCGCCCCTGCCCCCCGGCTGGACGGGCAAAAACTGGGCGCTCCAGCAGGGCACCCAGGCAGCAGACCCTCACGCCCGGTGGCTGCTGTTCGTGGACGCCGATACCCGCCATCATCCGTTAATGCTGGCGGCGGCGCTAGGTTACGCCACGCGGGAAAAGCTCGACCTGCTGACGCTCCTGCCCCACCTCGATCTCGGCTCGTTCTGGGAGCGGGTGCTGGTGCCGCACACCGGGGAACTCTATACCCTGCTGGTGGGGGCGATGGCCCAGGTGAACGACCCGCACAGCCCCATCGCCAGCGCCAACGGCCAATGGCTGCTGGTGGGGCGGGCGGCCTATGCCGGGGTCGGCGGGCAGGCGGCGGTGCGGGGGGCGGTGGCGGAGGACCTGGCCCTGGCCCGGCGGATGAAGGCGGCGGGGGCACGGATTCGGATGGCCCACGCGCCCGAACTGGTCCACTGCCGGGTCTATGCCGACCTGCCGACGATGTGGCGCGGCTTCGGCAAGACGCTCTTCCCCGCCGCCGACTACAATCTGCTGCGGGTGCTGCTCGTCGTCGCCATGCTCACGCTCTACGGGGTCGCGCCGTGGGGGCGGCTCGTGTGGGGGGTGGGCGAGATGATCGGCGGGACCACCCCCGCGCAACGGGCGGCGGGGCGACGGCGGACTGCTCACGCCCTGGCCCAACTCGCCCCGCAATGGCTGGTCCGCGCCGGGATCGCCCGCACCCTCGGCCTCCCCCCGGCCTACGCCGTCACCTACCCCCTGGCCGTGCTCCTGGGCGACGGCCTGCTCCTCTGGTCGGCCTATCGCTACCTGCGCGGGCGCGGCCCGTCGTGGAAGGGGCGGACGTATTGAGCGAGGGCGGGAGGCGGGAGGCGTGCGGCGTGCGGCGTGCGGCGTTCGAGCACAGGGGCTGAAGGGTCGATCATCAGCGATTTTTAGGGTCCGTAAATTTATAACTTTTCAGGCTCCGACTGTTGCCGACTTGACGACACGGGTGCTAACCAGGCCGAGGTGAAAGATTATAAATTTACGGACCCTCGTATAATAAGAGCAAGCAGTTCAAGGTCAGGGTGAGAGCGCACGGACCCTCGTCGGCATTGACCGCGTCGCTAAGATCGCTCCCCCTGGCTCTTGAG
>JBBSEL010000202.1:0-6659 GCA_038239755.1 Chloroflexia bacterium
ACCGCCGCACGTTGCGGCTGACCAACCGGATTGCTGGATCGGGGGTGGAGTCCATGCCCTGCTACCTCCTGCGAATGAGAACAACTGACCTCATCATCATCATAGCACCCTGACGCTACAGTCTGCAATAATAAAGTGGGGGTCGGGTGCTACAATCGTCAGGATTGATCAGGCAGCGAGGCTGCCGGGGCGGGCAAGCCCAGGGCGGCGCAGAGTTCCGGCAACCGCGCCCCGTGGTCCGCGATCAGCAGGGGCACCCCGTCGGGCAGGCGCGCCCAGAAGAAGGCGAACAGCGGCGGCGGGCTGCCATCAGAGGGATCCGGCTCCAGGTGTTCCCAGGTGGCCGGGGGATCGCCGCCGCAGACGAGATGGTAGAAATGGCGGTGGTGGATCTCGTCGCGCCCGAAGTCGCGCAGGTCGCGTTGCTGCTCGCCCAGGAACCCGGCCAGGGTCAGGTCGGGCAGCCCGGTTTCCTCCCGCGCCTCGCGCAACACGGCGACCTCAAACGGCTCCCCCGGCTCGACCGTCCCGGCGGGCACCTGGATCCCGGCGTCGGGTGCGTGGGGGTGGCGAAAGACCAGCAGGCGGTCGCCGTGGGTGATGTAGGCGAAAGCTTTGTGCCGGAGAAGAGGCATCGGCGGCCCCGCCTAATCGCCCACGAAGCGCAGGCCCAGGCCCACAGCCACCGCGTCTTCGGTCAGCCCGGCCAGCAGCGCCGGGAGGCCCAGACCCTGGGTAAGCCAGCCCCGGAAGCGATACCCGGCGTGGCTGCCCACGAACGCCCCGGCGGCTCCCAGCAGCGCGCCCAGCGGCATGGGGCCGCGCCCCTCAGCAAACACGATCGCCCCGGCAGCCGCCCCGAAGGCCAGCCGCCCCAGCAGCGGGCCGGGCTTGATCCGGTCGGGCAGGAACGGCAGCTTATCCACGACGAATTCGCCCCCGGCGGCCAGCAAGAGGAGGGTAGCGACCGGGCGCTCGGCCAGCAGATGGAACGGGGTATGCTTGACCCGGTCCGGGTGGCGCAGCGCATCCTGCCCCAGCAGGGCCAGGGCGGTCTGGGAGCGTAGCCCGGTGACGAACCCCAGGCCGAAGGCGGAAATATAGCGGGACATAGCGACACATCCTCAGGGTTGCGCCGCCAGCGGCGGCAGGGGGGATCAGGAAAGGAGCAATTGAAAACCGAAAAGTGTGCCCACCGCCAGCAGCCAGGCGAGGACCGTCACCGCCAGGCAGAGGGCCACGCGCACGCTGGTGGGTCGGCGCGCATCGCGGGCCAGCGTGGCACAGGCCGCCGCCCCGCCAAAGGCGCACACGGCGGGGACAAATCCGCCCAGGAAGATACACAGCATACTGAAACAGGCGACGATAAAAACCCAGGTCCAGGCAGGCAGGGGTAGCGGGGTGAGAACCCGCTGCCCGGTCTGCACCGAGCGTCCGTCTAGCACCAGATCATCGGTGTAGGTGAGGCCGTTGGAGCGGACGTGGACCTCGGCCTCGTGGCCGGGGAGGGACAGGGGGATGACCCGGTACAGGTCGAACAGGTTGTTGGGGAACGGCACGCGCCGTCCGTCGAGCGTGACCGACCCCCGCCCCGTCCAATTGCTCCGATTGAGCGTGACCGTGTGCGGGCCGTCCTCCAGTTGCAACGTCCAGCGTTTCTGCGGCATGGGCGAGAATCCTCAGGTGGGCGGCGGGGGGGTAACGACGGTCTATTATAGCACAGCTCTACCGCAGCGGAGAGGCCGGGTGCGTCAGCCGGATTGCCCGGCCAGCCAGGCGCGCAGGGTCGGATCGTGTTCTTCGTGCAGGTGACCGAACGACCAGCCCACGATCGCCCCTAGCGGCGCGCCCTCCAGCCAGGGGTAGCGGGCCGGGTCGGTCAGCGCGTCTTCGGGCAGGGCGGCGACCAGTTCGCGCAGTTGGGCAAACTGGAGGCGCGACTCGGCCAGCACCTCGGCCAGCGGGCGGTCGCGGTTCTGGGTGTAGATCCACTCGTTGATCGCGTCGTCGTCCGCCGTGTCGGGCAGGTCTGCCACCCAGGCCATGGGCAGCAGCGGCGTGTCGGTGGCAGCGGCGGTCAACCGGGCCACCGAGCGCTTGCGCCAGCCGCTCAGGTGCGCCACCACGTCCTTGAACGTCCAGTCGCCCATCGCGCCGGGCGTTTCCATCCGGCGTTCGCCCACCTCGGCCAGCAGCGCCTCCCAGATCGCCTTTTCGTCGTCAATCGTTTGCAGCAATTGCGCTTTGCTCTGCGGAGTGTCCATCCGTACAGCCTCCTAATCGGGTAGTTGCGGGCGGCGACCACAACAGCATGGCCCGCCCTCTCCTCCCGGCACGTCGCGTGCCACGCTTCCGCGCTGATGGTCAAGCAAAAGGGGCCGTCAGGTGAGCCGCCCTTGCCGCCACACCCAGGCCATGCTCGCCAGCACCGCCAGCGCAACCAGCGGGATCAGGGCCAGCACGCCCAGGCTGATCGGGGTCGCCCGGCCCGCGTCCAGCGCCTTGAGCACGAACGCGCTGTGGATGAGGCCATGCCCCAGTACCGAGAGGGCGAAGGCGACCACCCCCCACCTGCGCCGCAGCCCATACCCGACCGCGCCGATCAGCGAGGCCAGCCCGGTGAGCAGGTTGGGCACCGCCCAGGTCGCGTCCACCTCGCGGGCACCGGGCACAAACCCCTGCCAGGCCGCGAACACCGCGACCACCCCCAGGCCCAGCGCCGCCAGCACCCCCAGCACCAGGATCGGGGAGCGCCCCGCCCGCGCCGAAGCCGATTGCGTCCTCATCATCCGTCGCTCCTCTCACTCATATCGGCACTCGATATATCAGTTACCGATATAGTAGAGCAAACGCCCCGCCCTGTCAAGCCCACCGCCCTGGCGATCCGCGTCTACGACCCTGTACACCTGTAGGATATGGCTCCGCCCATTGATGATCGGGCACCCCAGGCGTCGGGGACACCCCACCATCAATGGGCGGAGCCACATCCTACAAAAAGCTTCGGCGTTTACCGACCGATCCCCTCTACCCCATCCCACCGCCCCTCCGGCAAAGAGGCTGGGGCAACCAGATTTCCACAGCCCCGCGCCACCTTTCCCCACAGTTATCCACAGGTTATCCACAAAATGGGGATATGTTGTCCGCCTATCGAAAGGTCCCGCCGGATTAATGACCCGCATGAACAGGTGGTGGATGGTGAGGGTTGGTCATACTCTATTCTTCATCTGCTCGGATATGCGATGAGTTATTCAAGTCCTCTATAACTTCAAACTGGCTCATCAAACGGTTTACTTCTTGCTGCAACTCTTTCTGACGGCGCTGGTTCTCTCGCCAGCGCCGCACCTTTCCACTACCTTCGTGCTCATAACTATCGCGTACGCGATCATAGGCAATTTGGTCGAGTAGTTGCGCGCACAAGGGGCATGATACGCCCTTTCGCGCCTGGTCGGGATAGTGCCACTCGGTATCCGCCAGCGCCTGATCGAGCATGATCAGCTTCTTTTTGAGCACGTCCATCTCTTCTTTGAGCCTGCTGTTCTCGCCAGTTAGCTCCGCGACCTGTCTCGTTATTACTACTGCTACTCCTTCGTTAGATTCTCTAAACATTCTAGATGCACGCGCCGCTTCACTAGTCGTTATCCATATGCGAATTATCTGGGATACGCCTAAGTTAGTAGCGTTTATACCATTCAGCCAGTTTTGTGCTTCTATTAACGTGAATTCATCTAACAATCCACTGCGACCACCACCCTGTTGCTGCCAATGGGCCGCAGCAGCTTCGTAGCGTCGGCGCTCCAATTCCGCATCTCGCTGTTCGCTAATCCAGCGTTGCAAAGCAGGCCAGCTTTTGATTAAGGCTTCATGAGCTAGATCAACTTGCTTCTGAGGACCCGACTCTTGACCACTCAGCGTCAATAGACGATTGCTCACCAAAGCTTTTAATGTAACACTAAACAGAGTTTCTTCATCTGTATCTGCTCGCAAAGAGAATAAAGGCTGTTGGCGGCGCGTATCACGCCGCCCTTCGCCAAATTGAATTAAACGGAGAAAGATGCGACGAGCTATAGTTCGTTGGGCTTCGTCCATTCCGTCAATAACTGCATCAGCATGGTCAGCAAGAACCACTTCCAGGCCACGCCGCCCGTCACTACCTAATTGCTCATAAGCCTCTAAAGTCAAAGATCCTGCTTGCCGAGTATCCCACATCCGCACCAGAACTTCTTGCAACAGTGGCAGATAGCCAGGTTCTCCCTCAGCGTCAGCCATTAGGCGCTCTACTAATGCTGCTTCTATTTGCACACCAATTTCCTCAGCAGGCTTCTTAATCGCTTCTCGTAAGCCAGGCCCTCGCAAAGGAATAACTTCTAAGCGTTTCCGATCAGGCAGAGGAAAGAAGTCAGAGATCATCAACTCGGGGTAAAAATCAGCGCGCATAGTTAGCACTACTGTGCAAGCAGCCGAGGCGGGTAAAGCTGTGAGGGTAGTTATGAATTGCTTCCTCTCCTCATCATTTGCTTCAGCAAACATTTCTTCAGCTTGGTCTACGATCAACAGCAGACGTTCGGATGGCCGATGTGCAGCTAAACTAGCGGCAACAACAGCGGAAAGATTTGCTAAATCACCACCGAACTGTTCGGTTATAGTCCTCATAGGGGCCGCGCCAGGGCGTAGAGAGATAATATGCCAGAAGCCAGGTGCCCAATAGGAACTAGAGATTAGGGCAGGAACAATCCCAGCGAAAACCAGAGAGGATTTACCGGAACCAGACGGCCCTATAATCATCAGGAAATGGGAAGTTCGCAGGCGTTGTACAACCTCTCCGATTTCCTTTGTGCGTCCATAGAAATGAGTATCTCCAATACCAAAAGGTCGCAAACCCGGATAAGGAGAGGGAATACGCCGATTGCCAGGGCTAATTGTTCCCAAACGAGCAGAGACTACCTGCCACAGATCTTGCAACTTCTTTTCAATTTCACTACCCTTCACTAACTCGCAAACGGCTGATATCAGCAAGCCTAACGGATGTTCCTCACCAGGCATGGCTGACCATTCGTCACAAGCTATAACAATGCTCTTCAGCGCCGTACTCGGAATGGGGGAACGTGTAATATTCGTTCGCAACGGAACTGGTAGATCAATTAACAACTGCTCCCGCGTCTCAACATCGTTCGCAAGCTGCGGAATCGATTGCAACAGAGTCAGCAGAAGAGTACGCTCATCGCGTTTAAGCAGGCTCATTTATACCTCCGCTGAACTATCCCTATATACTTAAAGCCGGGGCGGCCCTCACAGACCGCCCCAGCGTTGCCAACGTGGATTAAGCAAACATCAACGTGGCCCTAGCATTCGCTGTAGCCGCAGGGGCACTTCTTGCAGCCTTCGACGTGCATCAGTGTGGTGTTGCCGCATTCGGGGCACAGGTCGCCCTGGGGCTTGCTGACCGGGACGGCCTTGCGCGGGGTGAGGATGGGCGGGGCGCTGGCCGCCACGGGGGCCGGGGCGGCGTGGCCGTTGCCGTTCTCGTCGGGGAAGTAGTGGCGCTGGAGCATCTTGGCGATGCCGTCGGGCAGGCTGGTCACGCGGTTGGGGCCGAAGCCGACCGAGCGGCTGCCGCCGATGCCCTTCAGTTGGTCGATGATGATCTCGACCGGGATGCCCGACCGCAGCGCCACCGAGACCATCCGCCCGATGCCCTCGGCCAGCGCGGTCAGGTCCGAGCCCGCCTTGCCCAGCACCAAATAGGCCTCATACGGCTTGCCCTCCAGCTCGGTCACCCACAGGCGCACGGTGCCCTGCGGCGTGCTGATCCGGCCCATCCAGCCGCTCATGTCGCCGGGGGGCAACGGGCGCGGCAAGATTTCGTTCACGCCTGCGCTCACCGGCGGCTGGGCATCGGCCTCCTGCACCTCGTCCTCGATTTCGTGGGTAGACAGCGCGTCGGGGTGGCCGTGGCCGTTGCTGGGGCCGTGGCCGTTCGGCGCGGCGATCTCGCTTGCCAGCGGCACCGTGCCCGGCACCACCGCGGCGGCAGACGCAGCCGCAGCAGGCTTGGCGACGGTGGACATCGGCTGCTCGGCCCGGCTGCCGTCGCGGTAGATGGTCACGCCCTTGCAGCCCATCTGGTAGGCGAACTCGTAGACGGCGCGCACCTCGTCCTCGGTCGCTTCGGGCGGGAAGTTGACCGTCTTGCTCACCGCATTGTCGGTATAGCGCTGGAACGCCGCCTGCATCCGCACATGCCATTCCGGGGTCACGTCGCGGGCGGTGACGAACACGCGCTGCACCCACTCCGGCACGCCCTCGATCCCGGCCAGGGTGCCCCGCGCTGCGACCTCTTCCATCAGGTCGGCGTTGTAGAAGTCCTCGGCCTTCGCCACCGCCTCGAAGATCGGGTTGACCTCCATCATGCGGTCCTTGTCCATGATCTGGCGCATGAAGGCCAGCGAGAACAGCGGCTCGATCCCGCCCGACGCTTCGGCGATGATGCTGATCGTGCCGGTAGGGGCGATGGTCGTCACGGTGGCGTTACGCTGCGGGCGCTCGCCCACGGCGTTCGGCCAGTGCTGCCCCTTCGGCCCGAAGATGCTCTCTTCCCAGTTGCCGAACGGGCCGCGCTCCCCGGCTAGCGCCTCGCTGGCGTTCTTCGACTCGTCGTCAAT
>JBBSEL010000203.1:0-6634 GCA_038239755.1 Chloroflexia bacterium
CTCTCGCCGGAGGAGCAAGCCGCCGCCCCCAGCCTGGCCGGGCAAACCAACCTGGGCCAACTGGCCGCCCTGTTCGCTACCCTCGATCTGGTGTTGGGCGTGGACAACGGACCGCTCCACCTGGCGACCGCCGTCGGCACCCCCACCCTCCGCCTCTACGGCCCCAGCGACGAAACGCTATGGGGACCGTGGGGACCGGCACCCCAGCACCGTGTCCTCCGCGCCCCTGGCACCGTCCCCACCGGCGACCTCCAGCCGGGCCGCGCCGGGTTGAGCGGCGGCCCC
This sequence comes from Chloroflexia bacterium, assembly GCA_038239755.1. Lineage (GTDB taxonomy): Bacteria > Chloroflexota > Chloroflexia > QHBQ01 > JAICKM01 > JBBSAN01. Next base: position 286 of record JBBSEL010000203.1, read on the forward strand.
GAAATGCTTGCCATTACGCCGGAGCAGGTGATCGCGGCGGTGGACGAGATGCTGAGTGCTGAGTAGAGTATTGCGTATTGCGTATTGCATAAGTGGTCGGCCCTGACCCCTGACCCCTAATCCCTCGTCCCTCGTCCCTCGTCCCTCAGCACTAACTCCCCAACAGTAGGAGCGCGTCTTGCCAGGCGAAGGCGAGGGCAAAGCCGAGGAGAATCAGGCCCGACCCGGCGGTGATGGCGCGGAAGAGCCAGGGTAGGCGGTCCAGGTAGGCCCGCGCCACGGCGACGATCCCGGCCAGGATGGTGAACCAGGCGGCGCTGCCGAGCAGGATGCCGAGCAACGCGCCCGCCGTGGGCAGCGGGGGCACCCCGATCAGGTGCGCCGCCACAAACGCGCCCCCGATGGAGAGCCACGAGGTAATCGTGGCCGGGTTGACCACCGTGATCGTGATCCCCAGGAGCAACGGCGTCCACCAGTGGGTGGGGCCAGCCGGACGGGCGGCAGCAGAAGCCGGGACCGGAGTAGCCACCGAGGGTGGCACGCTGGCCCCGCGCCAGGCTTCGCGCAATGCCCCCAGCCCCATCCGCCCCAGCATCAGCGCCCCCACCGCATAGAGCAGCGGGGTCAGCCAGGGCAGGCGCAACAGCAGCGGGGTCAGCCCCAGGTAGGTCGCCGTGATATAGGCCAGGTCGGTCAGCGCCGCGCCCATCCCGATCCAGAATGCCGCCCCGGCCCCCGCCACCAACCCTTGCCGAATAGCGGTCGTCCCCGTCGGCCCCAGCGGCGCGGCCACGGCAAACCCCAACGCGACGGCGCTGAGCATCAAGGACGGGTAGGGTTCCATCGTTTACCTCCGGTCGTATTGCGTATTGCGTGAAGCGTGCTTTCATTTTGCTGAAGTCATTCCACTTCTGGATTAGTAGATTCGCGGACTTGCGATGCACGCAGGCGCTTGAGAATATCATTTGTGCGAGGTTCAAGCGTGGCTATAGCAGAAGGCGCGTGCGCTATCGCATCGATTGCCTGGGGATCCCCTAGTCGGCCTAATGAGCCAATTGCCTTAGCGCGTATTTTGGGATCTTCGGTGCTCTCCTGGAGCAAGGCAATCAGCGGTGGCACAGCACGCACATCGTGCAATCTGCCTAAACCCAAAACGGCTCCCAACCGTACTTCGGGCGTTGGCTCCGTCAGACATTTGAGCAAAACTTCTACTGCCCTGTGGTCACCCAGGCCGGAAAGAGTTTGTGCAGCCCATTGCCGAACCTTTGGGAGTTCTGTACGATCTTGCAGCACATCTCGAACGGGTTCATAAGCGCGGGGATCACCCAACCTACCCAATGCCCAAACAACATACTCCCTGACTGAGGCATCGGCGTCGCGCAATGCAGCAATAAGCGCAGTGACGACGCGTGGATCAGGGAACCAGTGTAAAACCCAGGCCGCTGCCCCGCGCACCGATGCATCCTCATCCTGAAGCGCAAATAGCAAAGGCGGGATCGCCTGAGAATTGTAAGACACTCCTAGCGTCGAGGCTGCCCAACAGCGGATGTACGCGGTTTCGTCATCTAGGGCGCGGGTAAGCGCAGGAATGATGGGCTGAATCATACCGGGCATGATCGCTTGGAACCGGTCAGCGATGTCTGTAAGCTGCTCAACTGCCGTAAAGTAAGGCGGATTGGGGTCCGGCGCGTCCTGGGCTTCCACGTAAGCATCCCGCATCGCCGCAACAATTAAATCCGCTGCCTCCGGGACCGGGATCTCGCGTAAAGCGTCCGTATAATGAACCGATCTATCGCGGAAATGAATAGACGGCAAGGCCACATCGGCGGCAGTCACGCTATGCCGTTCGCTGCGTTCGGTGCGCCGTAGGGCCGCATAGAAGGCATGCACCGGGCGTATCTTGATGAGCACATAACCAAGCCAGCCGCGCAGCGGCGGAGCAGTATCGGGTAACAACCGGAACAGGGGGTCGCAGACCGCAGGGCCAAGGCTCACCAGCTGATCGGCTGCGTGCCGTTGCTCCGTAAGCTGCGGGCTTTGTAGCCCCGCAAGTAAGTCTGTGATTGAAGAAGGTAGCGGATCGCTCATTGGCGTAAAAGACAATTGTGTAAAGAGGCAAACATCACGCAATACGCTTCACGCTTCCCGGTTCACGGGCAAGATCGGCGTCTCTTTCAGCGTCGAAAGCACAATCGTCGTGCGGGTGCGGACGACGCCGGGGAGGCTTTTGAGTTCGGTGCTGAGCACGCGGTCGAGGTCGCGGGTGTGGGCGCAACGCACTTTCAGCAGGTAGTCGTCATCCCCGGCGGTGTGGTGGCATTCCTGCACTTCGGGCAGCCGGGCGACGAGATCGAGGAACGGGGCGCGGTCGGCGGGCCGTTCCAGCGTGACGGCGACAAAGGCGGTCAGGTCACAACCCACCGCCAGCGGGTCCACCAGGGCGGCATAGCCTCGGATCACGCCCCGCTCCTCCAACCGGCGCACCCGGTCGGCGGCGGCGGGGGCCGACAAGCCCAGCGCAGTCGCCAGGTCCGCCCAGGTCAAGCGGCCCTGCGCCATCAATTCTTGTACTGCTTTGTAATCTAAAGCATCCACGATCTATTACCTTCGTATGATGTTTTCTATGTCCTATCATATTTCTTTTCGACGGAGAAGTCAATATGTTGCCTAGGAAAGCAAAAGATGCATTCCGCCCGGTTAGGATAAGCCTCAAAATCCGATGGGTGGCCGGGAGCCACCCTGCTGGGGTAGTGGCGATGGTTTCCGCACTTTGAGTCCCCCTGCCCCGGCCCGCAGCCCTTGACAGCGTCGGAGGGATACGCTATGGTACAGGCAGCGAATCCTCGGTCTGATGTAGTAGTGACTTCTAACCCCTGAGCACTGATCACGAACCACCATGCATATCGGTATTGATGCCAGCCGGGCCGTCCGTGGGCGGCGCACCGGCACTGAACATTACAGCGCCCATCTGCTGCAATATCTATCCCAGGCAACGGAGTCGGTGCAACATAGTTTTTCTTGTTATGTCAACTCGAAAGAGGGGCAAGATGCGCTGGATCTATTCGGGTTTGCCCTGCCTGCCAACTTTGCCATCCGCTCGATCCCGTTCCGGCGCGCCTGGACCCACCTGCGCCTGAGCACCGAGATGGTGCAGCACCCGCCCAACGTGCTGTTTGTGCCGTCGCATGTGGTCCCGTTGTGGCACCCGCCGCACAGCGTGGTGACGATCCACGATGTGGGGTACCTCTATTACCCGGAGGCCCATACCCGGCTGAGTCGCCTCTATCTCCACCTCTCCACCTGGTTCAGCACCCGCGCCGCACGGCGGGTCATCGCCATTTCGCAGGCGACCGCCGACGACCTGCATCGCCACTACAAGGTGCCGACGGCCAAGCTGCGGGTGGTGCATCATGGGTGCGACCCCGACTTCCGCCCGGTCTATGACCGGGGCCAGCAGGCGCGGGTGCGGGACAAGTACAACCTGCCACTCGACCGGCCCTACATCCTCTATGTGGGCACGTTGCAGCCGCGCAAGAACCTGGGCCGGTTGGTGGAAGCCTACGCCGCCGGGTTGCACCAGCACCGGCTGGGGCAGCCCGACCCGCTGCTGGTGCTGGCGGGCAAAAAGGGCTGGATGTATGACGCGCTGTTCGCGCAGGTGAAGGAGTTGGGGCTGGAGGAGCAGGTGCTCTTCCCCGGTTATGTGGCGCAGGAGGATCTGCCCACGCTGATCAGCGGGGCGGCAGCGTTCGCCTTGCCGTCCTTGTACGAGGGGTTCGGGATGCCCGCGCTGGAGGCGATGGCCTGCGGCACGCCGTTGATCGCCGCCAACACCTCGTCGCTGCCCGAGATCGTGGGCGACGCGGGGCTGCTGGTCGGGCCGAACGACACCCACGCCTGGACGGCGGCCCTCCACGCGGTGATGAACGACGCGGCGTTGCGGGTGCGTTTGCAGGGGGCGGGCATGGCCCGTGTGGTCCAGTTCACTTGGCCGCGGGCTGCCGCCGAAACGCTACGAGTGCTGGAAGATGCCGGGCCCGAACTCTACCGGCGCGGCGGCGGCTACCCGGCGCGGTAGGCGAGCCACCGGCGCGGGATAGGCCGGAGCCGGATGGACGAGTTGGCGCAACGCTGCCTGTACCACCGGCTCTACCGCCAGCTTACTCATGCAGCTATCCGCCGTGGTCAGGGTGCGGCAGCGGTCGTCCTCATACTTAAAGTGCTTCCAGCAGGAGCCGCACGAAGCGGGCTTGCGGTAGGGCGCGACCAGGGAATACCCCCGACTGGTGTCATACGGCCCCGTCGCCACCGGGTTGGTCGGCCCGAACAACCCCAGCCAGGGAGTATTCAGCGCCGCCGCAATGTGGAGCAGGCCGGTATCCACCCCGATCACCTGATCGCAGCGGTCCAGCATGGCGGCGACTTCATCCAGGGGCCGGTAGACCGGCACGGCGGGCGACCCGGCGGCGGCAAACCGCCCGGCCAGGCTGTTCTCGGCCACCGGGCTGTCGCAGAACAGGAGCGTGCGCAGGCCCGGTTGGGCCTCGCGCAACTGGCGGTCGAGGGCCAGCCAGCGGTCGGCGGGCCAGCGCTTGATCACCATGTTGCTCACCGGCACCAGGGCCACCACCGGCCCGGTCGTCCCCAACGCTTCTTCCTCCCAGAACCGGGCCGCCTGCTCCTGCGCTGCCGGGCGCAAGAGGAGATGGGGCTTCCGCTCGGCGGGCGGCAGGCGGATGTTTAGCTCCCGCTCCAGCTCTTCGGCCAGGCAATCGATGGTGTGGACCACGTTGGGCTGGGCGGGCACCTGGGGGGTCCAGGTGCGGCGGAAGTCCATCGCCCGCTCCCAGGCATAGAAGAGGTTGATCACCAGGTCGAACGGCCCCAGTTCCAGGTCGAGCACCGGCCCGGCGCACCAGGCCAGCACCGTCTGCGGCAAGAAGTGGCGCAGTTTGATCTGCATCGGCGTGGGGCTGTGATCCAGCGTCTTGGGCGACAGGACCTGGATGGCCGGGTCATTCAGCAGATAATTGCCGTGAGCCGACGCCGCCACATGCACCGTCGCCTGGGGGAATTTTCGCCGCAACGCGACCAGCAGCGGTTGGACATTCACAAAATCGCCGATGCCGTCGGCGAACGGGATCACTAAAATCGAATCGGTACGCAAATCCCCTACTCCTCATGTCGCGGGGGTCAGGGGCCAGGGGTCAGGGGCCGGTGTCTGTCCCCAGGCACTACTGGAAAACACCGACACACGTATCCCCTCTTGAATGTCCCCGCTCTCCTGATCCCTGACCCCCGCCCCCTCGTATGGTATAATAGCCGGGTGAACCGGCCCCTGGCACTCTCCCCAACCGCCCGCATTCTGGCGGTAAAGCTCGCCGACATTGGCGATATATTGCTTGTGACCCCCGCGCTGCGAGCGCTGCGGGCGCGTTACCCCCAGGCACAGATCGATCTGCTCACACCGCCCAGTTCGGCCCATGTGTTGCGCGGTGCCCCTGAGATCAATACGGTGATCGACTTTAACAAGTTCCCCTTTGATACATTACGCAGTCTGACCGGCATTCGTGGCACTACTCAGGCGGGCCGCTTCCTGTGGGACCTGCGCCGCCGCCGCTACGATGCCGTCGTGATCTTTCACCACTACAGCCTGCGCTTTGGGTCGTTCAAATTTGCATCCCTGGCCCTGGCGACGGGTGCCCCGATCCGCGTGGGCGTGGACAATGGGCGGGGCTGGTTCCTCACCCACCGTGTGCCCGACGCGGGCTTCGGCGCGATGCACGAGGCCAGCTACTGGCTCCAGGCCGCCGCGCTGCTGGGGGCCGACCCGCAGCCGGATGGCCGTGGCTTGACCCTTCCTCTTAACGCCGCAGATGATGCATTCGTTACAACCTTCCTGGCCGATCTGGGTGTTGCAAAGGTGTATCCGTTGATCGCCATCCATCCCGGCGCGGGCTGGTACAGTCTGGCCCGGCGCTGGCCCCCGGCCTATTTTGCCCAATTGGCCCAGCAGCTTATAAGCCACTTTCGGGCCACGATCCTCCTGGTCGGCGGGCCGGATGAGGTGGAATTGGCCGAGGACGTGCGGCGGCGCATCGGCAAGTATCACAGCGGGGAGGTCCGTGTGGTGGCCGGGCAGACCAGCATCGCCCAGAGCGCGGCCCTGTTCGCCCGCTGCGATCTGTTCATCGGCAACGATAGCGGCCCGCTGCACCTGGCGACCGCCGCCGGGGTGCCCGCCGTCGGCATCTTCGGCCTGTCCAACTGGCGCGCCTTCGGCCCCATCCCGCGCGGCCTGGCTCCCGCACCCGGCGTGGCCTGGGGGCAGCCGGTAGAGTGGGTAGTC
>JBBSEL010000204.1:0-6630 GCA_038239755.1 Chloroflexia bacterium
CGCTCCGCCTGCCCCCCCTGGCGGTGCTGCCCGACCCGGCAAACGCCCACCCCGTGGGGTTTTTCGGTAGCGGCATGGCGGGGTGTATCAAGGGGCTGGGCGGGGGCTTGATTAACGCGACCGGGGGCAAAGCAAACTCGCAACTGGCGGAACAGATGTTGCGAGAGCTACTAAGCAATGAGCAATGAGCAATGAGCGATGAGGCTATCCGATGACGGATCTCATCGCTCCTCACATATTACTCATCGTTCACTGAGGCAATCTTTCGGCGGCATTGACGCTGCTGAATTGCAAAACGTTTTTAATTACTAACACTCAATGAGGAGGATTTACTAAAATGCAGGAACAGGAGATGGTCAAAGGCGACCAAATGACTGCCATCCAGGCCAAACCGAACCCGTTTCTGGTGGCCCAGGAGCAGATCCGTATTGCCGCAGAACTAATCAACCTCGATCCGGGGATGCGGGCAATCTTGAGTCAACCGGAGCGCGAACTCCATGTCCACTTCCCGGTGCGGATGGACGATGGCACGATTCGCGTCTTCGATGGTTACCGTGTGCAACACAATACTGCTCGTGGCCCGGCCAAGGGTGGTATTCGCTTCCATCAGGACGTATCGATTGACGAAGTGAAGGCGCTCGCCACCTGGATGACCTGGAAGTGTTCCGTGGTCGATATCCCTTATGGTGGCGGCAAGGGCGGCATCATCGTCGATCCCAAGCAACTGAGCATGGGCGAACTGGAGCGGCTCAGCCGCCGCTTCATCACCGAGATCCAGGGTATCGTCGGCCCGCAGCAGGATATCCCTGCCCCCGACGTGAACACCAACAGCCAGATCATGGCCTGGATGATGGACCAGTACAGCCGCAACAAGGGCTACCCGGTGCCGGGGATGATCACCGGCAAGCCGCTGGCCCTGGGGGGTTCGCTGGGCCGCAACGAAGCCACGGCGCGTGGCCTCCAATTCTGCGTGCGCGAAGCGGCGAAGGCCATCGGCATGAGCCTCGAAGGCGCGCGGGTCGTCGTCCAGGGCTACGGCAACGCGGGCAACATCGCTGCCCGCCTGCTCCAGGGTGACGGCGCACGGGTCATCGGCGTCAGCGACAGCCAGGGTGGTATCCTGAACACCGACGGCTTTGACGCGGTCAAGGCGCTGCGCTACAAGGAAGAGCATGGGTCGGTCATCGGCTTCCCCGGCAGCGACCGGGTGAGCAACGAAGAACTGCTGGAAATCCCCTGCGATATCCTCGTCCCCGCCGCGCTGGAAGGCCAGATCACCGCTTCCAACGCCGACCGGATCAAGGCTAAGATGATCGCCGAAGCCGCCAACGGCCCGACGACCCCCGAAGCCGACCGCATCATCCACGACAACGGCGTGCTGATGCTGCCCGACATCCTGGCGAACGCCGGGGGGGTGACCGTGTCCTACTTCGAGTGGGCACAGAACATCCAGGGCTTCTACTGGACCGAGGAAGAAGTGGACGAGCGGCTGCACCGCGTCATGGTTCGCGCCTTCAACGCGGTCTACGAAGCGGCCAAGCACTACAATGTGGACATGCGCACGGCAGCCTACACGGTGTCGATCAAGCGCGTGGCCGAGGCCGTCCGCCTTCGCGGCATCTACTAGATCGTGATGCGTGATGCGTGAACCATGCGTTCATGCGTCATAACGAGAAGCCCCTGGCACACGCCGGGGGCTTCTTCATTACACGGCTCTACAGGGGATTCTTTATGTCCAAAGACTATGATGATCTCTGGTCGCTGACCTTACGGCTGATCAACCATTGGTGGCGGCCTCTGACCGAGGAAGATCACGTGTCGGCAGAGGCGCTGGCTGCGGCTGAACAGCGGCTAGGTATCACGCTGCCTGCTGCCTTGCGGGAGTGGCATCAGCTGGCAGGCAGGCGGCAAGATTTTATCGGTGCTGCTGATATTTTCTTGTCCGTCGAAGAACTAGAGATCAAAGATGACACACTCGTCTTTTGTATCGAACACCAGGGTATGAGTCAGTGGGGTATCCCTTTGAATACCATTACGTTGGCAGACCCTCCAGTGATGGTTGATCTGAGTGAATACCCTCCTGAAGATCGCCCTCCCCGTGCTGGTATCTCGCAGGATGATCATAGTCCAGTGGACCCCTGGTTTAAGACGAGTGTTTCGGTATCCGAGTTTATGTTCGAGATGGTAGTGGTAGCCACAAAGTGGACTGGCAAGTTTACAGGATCGGGGCCTATTACTCCTCAGGTGAGACAAGCTGTTGAGGGAACGTATACACCCTTGAGGTTCCCCAATGGGAAGCTCACGGATTACTTCGGGGATGATGATACGCTCCTCATGATGAGTGATGGCTATGCATGGGTGACGACGCGCACACGGGCAGCGCTGGAGCGTTTCTTGGACCTGAGTCCCACTTGGCGGGAGGGTGAGAAGAAGGTGAGCCTTTACCACAACAGTGCGGGATGGTCGCATCCCTACAATGATTTTTGCCGAGATGTTCCTCCGCCTTATATCGCGGGTGGTTCGATTTACGATCAACCTGGTTTGCCTTTTTGCCAGTTAGGCGTGACAAACGCCAAGCAACTGAATTACCGCCATAAGGACAAGGTAAAGAAAGGGTATTTTAAACCTCCGCAAAGCCAAGCGACCTCCTAATACGGGGATCATCCATGGCCCAGATCGTGCCTAGCTTATCCGGCGGGGGCGCACACGTAGGCATGGGTGTGCTTGCGGAAAGGGGTAAGGGCATGGCGCAAGCCGGGGATAGGCTGGTCAATCGGTACACCTTGCAGGATCGCCTGGGGGCGGGGGCTGCCGCCGAGGTGTGGCGGGCCACCGACCAGCGGCTGGGGCGCACCGTGGCGGTCAAGATCCTGCGCCCGCAGTATGTCAGCGACGCGGAGGCGCGGGAGCGGTTTGAGCGTGAGGCCAAGGCGGCGGCGAGCCTGAGCCATCCCAACGTGGTGGACGTGTACGATTATGGCGTGGCCGACGACACGGTCTTTATCGCCATGCAATACGTGGACGGGGAAGACCTCAAGCAATATATTGCCGAGCGTGGGCGGCTGGTCGGCCCCGACGCAGCGCGGATCGCCCTGGCGGTGTGCCAGGGGTTAGCCGCCGCCCACAGCCACGGCCTGATCCACCGCGATATCAAACCCCAGAACATCCTCATCGACCGCAACGGCACGGTGCGGATCACTGATTTCGGCGTGGCAAAAGCCCTGAGCGCCCCCGGCCTGACCCAACAGGGGATGACCTACGGCACGGCGGCCTACCTGTCGCCGGAGCAAGCGACCGGCCAGCCCGTCGGCCCGGCTTCCGATGTCTACGCGCTGGGCATCGTCCTGTACGAAATGCTGTGCGGGCAAACCCCGTTCCAGGGCGATAGCGCCGCCGCCGTGGCCTACCAGCAGGTCTACCAGCCCGCGCCGTCGGTGCGCGCCTGCAACCCCGATGTGCCGGAAGCGCTCGACGCGATTATCGCCCACACGCTGGAGAAGCCCCCGGCCCTGCGCTACCCCACCGCCGCCGCCTTCGCCGCCGCGCTGAACGTCTACCTCGCCAACGCCCAGCGCCCGACGCCGCCCTATGTCTCGGTGGTGCCCGCGCAGCCCGCGCCGGGGCTGGGCGATAGCTATAACCCTGAGCCGGTCGCCCCCTCGTCGCCCCAGACCGCGCCCACGCCGTATGTGCCTCTGCCCGATGCGGCCCCCCCGCCGCCCGCCCCGGTCCCGGTGTACCAGCCCACCGCGACGATCGCCGCGCCGCCTGCTCCGGTGGCGGCCCCGGCACAGCGGCGGGGCGGGTTCGCGCCGTGGATGGCCTTGCCGTTGCTGGCGCTGCTGCTGCTGGCCTGCGGCTTCGGGGCTATCCAGGCCGGGATGCTGCACATCGATTTGGGCACCAGCGCTGGCTCCCCGACGCCGCCCCTCACCCACGTGGCCGGGGGTGGCGTGCTGGTGACGGCAACACCACCTGGCAGCGCCGCCCCCACGACTCCCGCGCCCCCGACCTTCACGCTGCATCCGCCTACTGCCACAACGCTGGTGCCTGCACCAACCGATCCGCCCGTTGCGCCCACCGCGCCGCCCGCAGTTGCCACCGTCCCCGCCGCGACGCAGCCGCCCGCCCCCGCCGCGACGCAGCCGCCCGCCCCCACCGCTGGCGGCAGCCGGGGGAACCCGGTCTTGCCCACCCCCAGCCCACCCGGCGCCACGGCCCGCCCCGGCAACCGGGGGGGTACCGCGTTCGTACGGGGGTACCCCTACCAGCCGCCCAGCATCTACGAGGGGCGCACGGCGGCGTGGGTGTATGCCCAGGGCACCGGGTTTGCGCGGATGACCGCCGTGTTCGATATTACCGGCACGCCCGGCGGCGTGGCAGCCCTCACCCTGAGTGGCATGGACTCGGAGGACCGGGCCAAGACGCCGCTCCGCATCCTGATCAACGATCAGCCGGTCTTCGACGGGCCGAACCCGCTGCCGAACGACTTCAGCCCCAACGCCGGAAGCTGGGGCACTTTTACCTGGACCTTCGAGGCCACCCGGCTCCATCCGGGCCGCAACACGGTGACCATCGAGAACCGCGCCGGGTCGGGCCAGGTCGGGCAGCCCCCCTTCATCATGATCGATTCCGCCCGCCTGGAGTGGGAAACCGAGCAATAGCGGTCAGCAGTCAGCAGTCAGTGGTCAGAGCGGAAAGAAGCGGATTGGTGACCACTAACCACTAACCACTAACCACCAACCACACCGTTCTGGTGCCTACCGCCGCTCTCATGTTATAATGGCAGGGTGAGCGAGACAACGTTGGCCCAAGGCAGCGACCCCGGTGATCCGGCGCAATCCACCCCCCGCCGCTCCCGGCGGTTGGGATTCGTCCGGCGCGAGGAGGGCACCGCCGTGCCCGGTCAGGCGCTGGCCGTAGTGGCCTGCGTGGGGATCGGGCTGCTGGTCCTGCTGGTCGGGCTGGTGGCGGCGCAGCCGGTGGAGACGATCCCGAACCCCTGGCACCCGACGCGGCTGCTGGTCTATTTGCTGCTGCTGGCCGGGCCGGGGGCGCTGTTCTGGGCGGTGTGCCGGGCGCTGCGGCTGGGCCTGTTCTGGGTGTTCGGCACCCTCAGTTGGGCCGCCTTGGGGCTGGTGCTGATCTTCGGGGCGGCCCCGGTGCGCACGGCAGCCGGGCCGGGGGATTACACCCTGGTGCTGGCCACGCTGGCCTTCGCCCTGGTCGCCCTGTTCACGCCCCCCTTGTTCTGGCTCAATGCACGCCTGATGACCGCCCGCCTGGCCCGCCGCGACCTGCGCCGCCCCTTACGCCAGGCGATTCTGCTGGCTCTCGGTGTGGTCGCTTGCGCCCTCATGCTGGCTTTCGGCGTGCTCAACTGGCTGAACCTGTTGCTCCTGTTCACCGTGCTAGCCCTGGCCGAGTTCTTTTTCCTCTCGCGGGGGTAGGGACGAGGGGTCGGGGGCCGGGGATCGGGGACGCCGGGGGTTTGTTTTGCCGGGATGGAGTAGTAAAGAATATACGTTTGGCCGGAGTCAATGATAGGGGTGCAGGTAGACTGGCTTTGTCCCTGCCGTCCGTTCGCCGCCCGCACTCCTGATCCCTGATCCCTGACCCCTCATTCACGACGGAGAGACTCATGCCACAGGTGACATTAATCGGCTTAGGCCCGGTGGGCAACTCGATTGGGCTGGCGCTGCGCCGCTATGCCGCCCAGCCGGAGAACAAAGGGCAGCGCTTCACGGTGGTAGGGTATGATCCCGACCTGGATCGGCTGCAACTGGCCGGGCGCAAGATCAACAGCATCGACCGCCCCGCCGGGGATCTCGCCAGCGCGGTGGCCGAGGCGGCGTTCGTGGTCATCTCCCAGCCGACGCGCCAGGTGCGCCAGACCCTGGCCGATATCGCCGCGCACCTGCCGCAAGGGGCCATCGTCAGCGACACGGCCAGCACCAAGCATATCGTCCTGCGCTGGGCGGCGGAATTGCTGCCCGCCGGGGTCAGCTTTGTCGGCGGCCACCCCTTGCCCAAGCGGATCCCGGTCAACACCGGCGAAACCACGCCGGACGAAGAAACGCCCAGCGCCGACATGTTCAACGGCGGCCTCTATTGCATCCTGCCCCTGCCCAGCGCCACCGAGGCGGCGGTCAACCAGGTGATCAGCCTGGCGACCTTGCTGGGGGCGAAACCTTATTTCTTGGACCCGCTGGAGCATGATAGCTTTATGGCGGCGGTGATGCACATGCCGACCCTGCTCAGTGCGACGCTGATGCAGACGACCAGCGGGAGCGCGGTCTGGCGCGAACTGGGGTCGCTGGCCGGGGGGCCGTTCCGCGACGTGAGCCGCCTGGCCGCTGCCGATCCGACCCAGTCCCGCGATGCCCTGATCGCCAACCGCGAGTCGCTGCTCCACTGGCTCGACCGCTACATGGTCGATCTGACGGTCCTGCGCGAACTGCTGGTGGATGTGACCAACACCGACCCGGAAGTGGCGATGGATGCCGAGCATCGGTTCAGCGAAGCACTTATCCAGGCGAACAAAGCGCGGGCCGACTGGCTGGCGGGCAGCGAGGGGACCTCGAACCTGGACGTGGAGCTGCAACGGTCGCTGAAAGAGGCGGGCCAGCG